>NZ_QQWW01000029.1:0-13507 GCF_003950435.1 Sphingomonas sp. ABOLG | reverse complement strand
GCTGGGCTGGGCTGGGCTGCGCGGATGAGTGGCGGCGACCAGAATTCCAACCGTATGCGGCGTGCCGATCCCGCGGAGCCGACCCCCTATCGCGCGACGCGTAGCTACCGCGCGGGCCCAAATGCAGATGGGAGCGGGCGTAGGTGGCGAGGGCGGGTGGGCCCGGTGGCGGGTAGCGCTGCGCGGATCGGGTGTGCGTTGTCCGATGACGACGCGTAGGACGCCAATTGCCAGCGCCGTGTCGAGCCTGCCGGCCCGATTTCCTGTCACGGGCGCGTGGCAGCAGCGCAGGGCGGCGCAAGTAGATGCAAGAGCGCGGGCGTGCCGAGGGAAGGCGGTCCGCCGGGCCTGGTCGGGCTGCGTGGATCGGGGTCGGCTGTCCGCCGACTTCGATCCTGGTCGCGAGCGCCGTAGCTCTTCAGAGGATCATGCCCGGAGCGGGGCAGCTTCGCGGGGCAGCGGACGCGGATCGGGCGTTTGCCGATCGGCGCGGCGGCGGGTGACCTTTCTTGCATGGGAAGGGTTTTTCCCGCGCCGGAACGGCCGGCCCTGCGGGGCAGGGGCCGGCCGGCCGGTGTTTATTCCGCCGCGGCTTCCTTCTTGGCGGCCGTCTTCTTGGCGCCCGTCTTCGCGGCCGGTGCCTTCTTTGCGGCCGCGGTCTTCGGGGCGGCGGCTTTCTTGGGTGCGGCCTTTTTGGCGGGCGCCTTCTTCTTGGTCTTGCCCTTGCTCGGCATGGCGGCGCGCGCGTCGATGAGCTGCGCGGCCTCCTCCAGCGTCAGTGCATCGGGAGCGATCGTCTTGGGCAGAGTGGCGTTGGTCTCGCCGTCGGTGACATAGGGGCCGTAGCGGCCCTCCATGAGCTTCAGCTCCGCCTCGGTGCGCGGATGCTTGCCCAGCACCTTGAGCGGTTCGCGCGAGCCGCGCTGCGGGCGGCCACCGCCGGCGGCGGCCTCCGCGAGCTTCACCACGGCGGCGTTCATGCCGGTTTCGAACACGTCGGCGGTGCTCTGCAACCGGGCGTACTTCCCGTCATGCTGCAGATAGGGGCCGTAGCGGCCGATCGAGGCGACGATGTCCTTGCCGGTTTCGGGGTGCTGGCCGATCGTACGCGGCAGGCTGAGGAGCTTCAGCGCCATTTCGAGGTCGAGCTCGCCCACATCCTTGGGGATCGAGGCGCGCTTGGCATCCTTGCCCTCGCCGAGCTGGATATAGGGGCCAAAGCGCCCCGACTTGCGCTCGACCGGGAGGCCGGTTTCCGGATCATGGCCGAGCTGTTCGGGCTCACCGCTGTCGCCGCCCTCGGCGCCCGCCTGTGCGAAGCGGCGGGTGTATTTGCACTCGGGGTAATTGGAGCAGGCGATGAACGCGCCGAAGCGGCCGCCGCGCAGCGCGAGCCGGCCATTGCCGCAATTGGGGCACAGCCGTGCATCGCTGCCGTCCGCGCGATCGGGGAAGAGATAGGGCGCGAGGAAGGCGTCGAGCTGTTCGGTGACTTCGCTCGGCTTGAACTCCATCACCTCGGCGGTGCGCGGCTTGAAATCGCGCCAGAAGCTTTCGAGCACCGCCTGCCATTGCGCGCGGCCGCCCGAGACGTCGTCCAACTCCTCTTCCAGCTCGGCCGTGTAATCATAGCCGACGTAGCGTTCGAAGAAGCGCTCGAGAAACGCTGTCACGAGCCGCCCGCTCTCCTCGGCGAAGAAGCGGTTCTTCTCGACGCGGACGTAGGCGCGGTCCTTCAGCGTCTTGATGATCGAGGCGTAGGTGGAGGGGCGGCCGATACCGAGCTCCTCCATCCGCTTGACCAGCGAGGCCTCGGAGAAGCGCGGCGGCGGCTGGGTGAAATGCTGCTCGGCGTCGACCAACTTCTTGGCGGGCGAATCGCCGTCGCGCATCCGCGGCAGGCGCTTTGCATCCTCGTCGGCGCTATCGTCCTGCCCCTCTTCGTAGAGCGCAAGGTAACCGGGGAAGAGCACGACCTGGCCGGTCGCGCGCAGCACGTTGCGCCCCGTCCCATCCGCCATGTCGACGGTGGTGCGCTCCATCCGCGCCGAGGCCATCTGGCTGGCGAGCGCGCGCTTCCAGACGAGTTCGTAGAGGCGGGCATGGTCGCCCGAGCCGACGCGATCGCGGCTGAAATCGGTCGGGCGGATCGCCTCGTGCGCTTCCTGCGCGTTCTTTGCCTTGGTCTGATACTGGCGCGGCTTGTCGGGCACGTAGCTCGCGTCATAGCGGTTGGCGATCGCGCCGCGCGCGGCATCGATGGCGCTGCCGTCCATCTGCACGCCGTCGGTACGCATATAGGTGATCGCGCCATCCTCGTAGAGCTGCTGCGCGATCCGCATCGTGTGGTCGGCGGAGAAGCCGAGCTTGCGCGCCGCCTCCTGCTGCAACGTCGAGGTGGTGAAGGGCGGCGGCGGGTTGCGCGTCGCGGGCTTGGTCTCGACCCGCTCCACGGTGAAGCGCCCGGCCTCGACCGCCGCCTTCGCCTTCAGCGCGTCGCCCTCAGTGCCGATCGACAGGCGATCGAGCTTCTTGCCGTCCCATTGCACGAGGCGTGCGGTGAAAGGCGTGCCGTCCTGCTCCATGGCGGCGGTGACCGACCAATATTCCTGCGCACGAAACGCCTCGATCTCACGCTCGCGATCGACGATCAGGCGAAGCGCGACCGACTGGACGCGGCCGGCGGACTTGGCGCCGGGCAGCTTGCGCCACAGCACCGGCGACAGCGTGAAGCCGACGAGATAGTCGAGCGCGCGGCGGGCACGATAGGCGTCGATGAGGTCGGTATCGAGCTCACGCGGGTTCGCCATCGCCTGAGTCACCGCCGGCTTGGTGATGGCGTTGAAGGTGACGCGGTCGACCTTCTTGGGCAGCGCCTTGCGCTTCGCCAGCACTTCCTGGACGTGCCAGCTGATCGCCTCCCCCTCACGATCAGGGTCGGTGGCGAGGATCAGGCGGTCGGCATCCTTGGCGAGATCGGCGATCGCCTTCAGCTGCTTGGCCTTGTCGGCGTAATTTTCCCATTCCATCGCAAAGCCGGCGTCGGGATCGACCGAGCCGTCCTTGGCCGGCAGATCGCGGACATGGCCGTAGCTCGCGAGAACGCGAAAATCGGAGCCGAGGTATTTTTCGATGGTCTTCGCCTTTGCGGGCGATTCGACAATTACAAGCTGCATTGGCGCCTAACTAGTGATCCTCACACGTATGCGCGAGGGTGGAGAGCGCCGGCCCCCGCCGTCAAGCCGGCGTTCTCCCTATTTCAGGCGCGGTGGATTGGTATGGCACGCCAGGCGAGGAAGAAGCCGAGGCCGAGGAGAAGGTCGATCGCGCCGAACAGCAGCACCGGCGCCGGCGCCTTGCCGGAGGCAAAGAGCAGGAGCGCGGGCACGCCGAACGCGAGCTTTTCCGCCACCGAGGGCAGCATCAGCGCGCGGTAGCGGACGGGATCGCCGGCGATCACCCAGAAGACGAGCTGGAAGGCGGCGGCGGTGCCGATGAAGCCATAGGCCACCAGCTCCGCCCCCGCCGGCTGCGGCAGGAGATATTGCGGCAGCAGCGCGACGAGGCCGAAGATCGCCGCGCCGCGGAACCACCAGGATATCCAGCGCGGTACGCCCGCCGCCGCGATGCCGCCGGCCATCAGGCGGCCTGCGCGGCGCGTTCGGGGGTGAATTCCACTTCCAGCCGGCGGACGGCGTGGACGAAATTGTTGGGCGCGATGTCCATGTCGCCGGTCCAGCGGATGTCGGGGAAGCGGGCGAAGATCTGGCGGTACGCTTCCTCCAGCTGCAACTGGGCGGTCATGCGGCCGATGCAGATGTGCGGGCCGTGGCCGAAGGCGATGTTCTTTTCGGCATTGGCGCGGGTGATGTCGAAGCGGTCGGGATCGGGGAACATCTTCGGGTCACGATTCGCCGCGCCGTAATACATGATGACCTTTTCGCCCTCGGCGATCCTCTGCCCCTCGATCTCGGTATCGCGGGTCGCGGTGCGGCGCATGTAGATGACCGGCGAGACCATGCGGGTGATCTCGTGCACCGCATTGGTCAGCAGGCTGCCGTCGGACTGAAGCCGCTGTTTCTCAGCCGGATTTTCGGTGAACAGCTTCATCGCGCCGGAGATCGAATTGCGCGTCGTGTCATTGCCGGCGAAGACGATCAGCAGCCAGGCGCCGTCGAGGTACGGATCGGGCAGCGGATCGCCCTCCACCATGGCATTGGCGATCGCGCTCATCAGGTCGGGCTGCGGATCGGCGCGGCGCTTGGCCAGCATGTGGCGACCGTATTCGAACATCTCGGCGATGTTCTTGTTGAACATCTCGATGAAGGCGAGGATCTGCGGGCTGAGCTCGCCGCCGCTGGCGATTTGCTGCGCCTGTTCGGTCGCGACCTGCTGCGCCATTTCGAGGAAGTGGATCCAGCCGATGAAGCGCTCGCGGTCGGCCTCCGGCACGCCGAGCATTTCGCACAGGGTGAAGATCGGCAAGCGTTGCGAGAATTTCTCGACTAGGTCGCATTTGCCGAGCGGGGCCATCGTGTCGAGCAGGCGGGTGACCTCGGCCGAGACGCGGGCGCGCAGCCCCTTCATGTAGCTGGCGGTGAAATAGGGCATGTGCTCGCGGCGCAGCTCCCGGTGGGGGCGGCCGTCGAGGTTGATCATCGAGTTGGTCGAGGCGGAGAAGAGCACCGGGTGACGCGTTTCCTGCGGGCCGAGCGCCATCAGGATGCCGCCCTTCTCGCTGCTGAACGTCTCCGGATCGCCGTTGACGCGCTTCACGCCATCATAGCTGGTCACCGCCCAGAAGCCGATGCCGTTGCCCGGCATCGGATGCCACATCACCGGCGCTTCCTCGCGCATGCGGCGGAAATCGTCCCACGGCTGGCCGGCGGTGAAGCGCTTGATGTCGATGAGGTCTGCGCCGGGGATCGTCGGATATGCCTGGTCGAAGGTCGGGCCCTGCCGGCCCTCGATGATGTGATCGCTGACGAGATGCATGGTCGGTCTTCTCTGGCTGGCGGAGGGAGGGTCAGGTGAGATCGGGGGAGAAGCGGATGTTGCCGCGCGCAAGGCCCTGGGTGACGACCTCCAGCCCGCCGGACTTCACCATCCATTCGAGCCGGTGGTCGCGATATTCCCGCTTGAAGAGGCCCTGTTCGAGGAGCTTCGCGACATCGCCCATGCCGCCGGTGGAGGCGGTCGCGGCGGCATCGGCGACGGTGTCGCGCACCGACGGGCGATCATTGGCGCGGGCGAGCCAGTCGGCGAGCTTCGATCCCGGCGCTGGCGGCACGCCGTGGCCGGCGGAGCCGTTGAGGTAGGGCACGACGCTGAGGTCGCCCCAGCCGAAGCTGTCGCCGTTGAACCAGGGTCGATCGCCGAGCGCGCGTTCGAGCCAGGCGTGGTAGCCGCGGATCTGCTCGGCTGCCTTGGTGGCGAGGCTTTCGCCCAGCGGACCCTCGGCGCGGCGGAACCAGCGCAATTCGCTGAGGCCCCAGTTCACCGCCTCGAGATGGGTGTCGACCACCTCCTCGATCATCCGCACGCGGGCGCGATCGGCGGGGGTGGCGGGGAGCAGCGCCGGGTCGGGCCAGTAATCCTCGATATATTCGAGGATGATGGTCGAATCAAAGATGGCGGTGCCGTCATGGAGCAGCGCGGGCACCTCCGCGCGCGGATTGGCGGCGAGGAAATCCCCCGCGGCGCCGCCGACCCCGATCCCGCCGGGCACCGCCGTGTCGAAGGGAACGCCCTTCTCGCGCAGCGCGATCTTTACCTTCTGCGCGTACGGCGACAGCGGGTGATCCCACAAAGTGACGGTCATGCCGCACCCTCCCCATAACTTTTGTTGTGGAAGAGGCTATGCGGCAGCGACGGACAAATCCAGTCCTATTTCGCTACTTTCACTTGTGTCGGCGACGGCGCCTGCGGAAGCTGGACCGCGCGATCCAGATGCCGATCGCGAGCAGGGCGATCGGGGTGAGCCAGAGCGGCAGGGTGACCGCGCTCATCGGCGGATCATAGGTCACGTAATCGCCGTAGCGGGCGACCAGCCAGTCGCGGACCTGCGTCGCATTGTCGCCGGCGGCGATCCGCTGGCGCACCAGGCTGCGCATGTCGCCGGCCATGTCGGCGTCGCTGTCGGCGATCGACTGACCCTGACAGACGAGGCAGCGCAAGGTTTCCATCAGCGCCTTCGCCTCCGCCTCCTTGGCGGGATCGCGCAGCTGGACGTTGGCGTAATCGGCCGGCGGACGCGTCTGCGCAGTCGCGGGGCCGGCGAGCGCGAGCAGGCTGGCAGCGAGGGCGGCGAGCATGCGGGGCAGAAGCGCGCTCACCGGGCGTTGCGCCATGCCTCGGCCAGCGCGGCCACGTCATCGTCGCGGATGTCGCCGACATGCTGCTTCACCACCACGCCCTTCCCGTCGATCACGAAGGTTTCCGGCACGCCGGAGGAGCCGAGCGAGAGCTGCACCTGGCTATCCCGATCATCGCCGATCCGCTGATAAGGGTCACCGTGGCGGGCGAGGAAGGTCGCGATGGCGGGGCCGGTGTCGCGGATCGCGACGGCGTCGATCGGAATGCCCATCGCCTTCAGCTTCATCAGCTGCGGCGCCTCCGCGATGCAGGGCACGCACCAGCTGGCGAAGATGTTGAGGAGGCGCGGCTGGCCGGTCCTGAGATCAGCGGGCGCGAGGCCGGGCTTGCCCGGGACGATCGGCGGCAGGGTGATGTCGGGCACGGGCTTTCCCACCATCGCCGAATAGACCGTCCGGTCGCTCGGCCGACGCAGCTCACGTACGGCGAAGCCGGCGAGGACGAGGAACACGACCAGCGGTAGCCAGAGGAGCCAGCGCTTCATGCCCAGGCGAGCGCCTCCGCCGCCTCATCCGCGCGCTTCTTCTGCCGGCGATCGCGCAGCCAGTGGCCGAGGATCGACAGCGCGCCGCCCAGCGCGATCAGCCCGCCGCCATACCAGATCAGCGTCACCCAGGGTTTCCACCACAGCCGCAGCTGCCAGCGGCCCGCGCCATCGGGCTGGCCGATGACGGTGTAGAGCTGGCCGTCCGCGCTGGTGAGGATCGCGCTTTCGTTGGTGGTGGTCGGCGGGTTGGAGAAATAGCGCGATTGTGGGGCGAGGAAGGTGACTGGGCCGTCGCCGCGCTGCACCTCAAGCCGGGCCTCCAGCGCGGTCCAATTGTCGCCGATCACCGGGCGGATGCCGCGCAAGGTGACGCGATAGGGGCCGACGCGCGCCGGCTCCCCGACGCCGGCGGCGACCAGCGTTTCCTTGGTGTACGCCGAGGATGCGGCCATGCCGACGAGGCTGACCGCAATGCCGAGATGGGCGACGACCATGCCATAGACGAACAGCGGCGTGCGGCGCAGGTTGCGGCCGAACAGCGGCGCGACGCTGGCGACCGCGAGCCCGGCGGCCAACGCGATCGCGATCAGCGGCATGATGCCGATCCCGCCGCCGAACACGACCAGCGCCGCGGCGGTGAAGACGGTGGCGGCGATCGGCCAGGTCATCCGCTGCAGGAGCGCCTGCGCATCATCCTTGCGCCAGCGTAGCAGCGGCCCGACCGCCATGATCGCCACAAGGATGAGCGCGATCGGCCCGGCCGCCTTCTCGAAGAAGGGCGGGCCGACCGACAATTGCGTACCCATCGCGGCGGCGACGATCGGGTAGAAGGTGCCGATCAGGACGATGCCGAGGATGACCGAGAGGAGGAGGTTGTTGGCCACCAGGCTCCCCTCGCGGCTCAGCAGTTCGAACGTATTGCCCGCGCGCACCACACCGATACGCGTCGCGAAGAGCGCCAGCGCGCCGCCGATGTAGAGCGACAGCAGGATGAGGATGAACAGGCCGCGTTCGGGATCGACGGCAAAGGCGTGGACGCTCGTCAGAATGCCCGAGCGGACCAGGAACGTGCCGAGCATCGACATGGAGAAAGCGACCACCGCGAGCATCACCGTCCAGGCGCGCAGCCCATCGCGGGTGGCGAGCACGCTAACCGAATGGAGCAGAGCGGTTGCGGCAAGCCACGGCATCAGGGAGGCGTTCTCGACCGGATCCCAGAACCACCAGCCGCCCCAGCCGAGCTCATAATAGGCCCAGTAGCTGCCCGCGGTGATGCCGATCGTCAGGAATACCCAGGCGGCGAGCACCCAGGGGCGCATCGCGCGGGCGAAGGTGGGGCCGACGTCGCGGGTGACGAGCGCGCCGACCGCGAAGGAGAAGGCGACCGACAGGCCGACATAGCCGGCGTAGAGCGTCGGCGGGTGGAAGGCGAGGCCGGGGTCCTGCAGCAGCGGATTGAGCCCCTGACCGTCCGCCGGCGGATTGACCAGCCGCGCGAACGGGTTCGAGGCGAAGAGCAGGAAGGCGTAGAAGCCGAGCGCGATCAGCGCCTGCGCGCCGAGCGTCGCCGTCAGCGTGCGTTCGGCGAGGCGACGTTCGAGCGCGGCGACCGCGGCACCCGCGAGGCCGAGGATGGTGACCCACAGGAGCATCGACCCCTCATGGTTCCCCCAGGCGCCGGCGAATTTGTAGAGCCACGGCTTGGCCGAATGGCTGTTCGCCACGACCAAGGCGACCGACATGTCCGATTGGAGGAACACGCCGATCAGCGCGGCCATGGCGACGAGCGACAGCCCGCCCTGAACGATCGCGACGGGGCGCACCGCCCTGGCGAGCGTATCGTCGCCGCGCCTCACCGCCAGGGCAGCGAGCAGCAATTGCATCGCCGCGAGCGCGGCGGCGAACCACAGGGCGGCGAGGCCGACTTCCGCCATCATGCGGGCATGCCCGCTGCGCGCGTGGGGACGCCCGCCGCGCGCGCGGGTGGGGCCACGATCATGTCAGCCACCGCCGCTCACCTGCTGCTCAGCGCTCATAGGCCTTGGGCAATGCGCCTTCGGTCGGCACCAGATAGCGATCGCGCAGCTGCGACTGGCGCGAGCGCATCGGTTGGGGCTGGCCATCGATCCACACCGCGGTCGGCGCGGAGGCAATCTCCAGCGGGTCGCCGTCCCACAGCACGACGTCGGCGCGGCGGCCGGCGCGCAGCGAGCCGAGTTCATTGTCCATGCCGAGCGCGGCGGCCGGGCCGGAGGTGATCGCGGCGAGCGCCTCGCCCCAGGTCAGGCCGGTGTGGCCGGGCACGCGGGTAATCGCGACGAGATTGCCGGCATATTGGCGCAGGTTATGCTCCCCGCCATTGTTGCCGGTCGAGGCGAGCGCGACCTGAACGCCGGCGGCGCGCATGCGGCCGACGTTGGATTCGGCCGCGCCGAGCGATTCGAACTGCGCCGGCAGATCGGCAAGCGCGGCGGCGATGACGGGGACGCGGGCGGCGGCGATCTCACGCGCGACCATCCACCCCTCGGTGACGCCGGTCAGCACCAGCTTCAGCTTGGGATATTCACGCGGCAGCGCGAGGACGGTCAGGATGTCGCTCGCACGTTCGACATGGACGACGAGCGGCACGCTGCCGTCGAGCACGCGCAGCAGCGCCTGCGCGTCGCCGCGCTTGACCATCGAATCCTTTTCGCGGCCACCGAAGGCGGCGGGGTTGCGGCGATAATCCTCCGCCTGCGCCAGCGCATCGCGCAGCGCAGCATAGGCTGCCGGGCGGCTGCCGCCGGCGAGACGCCCGCCGGCTTCGCCAAGCTCGACGAACTGGAAGGCGCGCGGGCGGGTGACGGCATTGGGATCATTGCCGAGATCGATCACCGCGCCCTGGCCGGCGAAGATCGAGTTGGATGCCTCCGGCGCGACCAGTGCGCGGGTGACGCCGCCCAATCGCTCGTTGGCGATCTTCACCTCGGCCGGGTTGATCGAGGTGGAGACATCGATCGCGGCGTTGAACGGTCCGGTGCGTGCGCCCGTGTCATTGCTTTCGCGCACGCCGCCGGCATCGCTGATGCCGAGATCGCTGAAGCCGGCGATGAAGCCCGGCGCGACCCATTTGCCGCTGCCGTCGATCACCTGCGCGCCCGCGGGCACCGCGACGCCGCTGCCCGCGGCGACGATGCGGCCGTTCTGGAACACGATCGTGCCGTTTTCGACCGGGGCGCTGCCATCGCCGACCGCGATCGTCGCATTGGTGATCGCGACCGTCTGCGCGGCGACCGGGCTCGTCAGCATCGTGGCGAGGAGGAGGAAAGCGCGCTTCACTTGACGTCTCCCGAACCGGGCTGGCCAAGCTCGAAGTCGCTCACCGGGCGACGCTTGGGATCATTGGCATCATAAAGGAGCGCGCCGTCGATCCACACCTTTTCCGGGCGGGTATAGACGCTGTACGGATCGCCATTCCAGAGCACGACATCGGCCATCTTGCCGGGGACGAGGCTGCCGGTCTGGTCGGCGATGCCCATCGCCTTTGCGGGGCCGAGCGACAGCCACTTCCACGCCACTTCCGGCGCGATGTTGATGCCGACGCGGCGACCGCTGGCGAGCACCTTCGCGACTTCCTGGTTCAGCCGCTGAATGCCGTTTTCGTCATCCGAGTGGATCATCGCGCAGGCGCCGGCATTTTCGAGGATGGCGAGGTTTTCGCCGATCCCGTCATAGCTTTCCATCTTGAAGCCGTACCAATCGGCCCAGACCGCGGCGCAGGTGCCGTTCGCCTTCAAGAGGTCAGCGATCTTGTACGCCTCGACCGCGTGGTGGAAGGCGGTGACCTTGTAGCCGAACTCCTTCGCCATATCCTCGACGATCGCCATTTCGTCGGCGCGGTAGCAGTGGTTCTGGATCAGGATCTCGCCCGCCAGCACGCCGCGCAGCGTGTCCATCGCGATATCGCGCGCGGGGGGCTCACCGCCGTCGGCCTCATACTTGTCCCACTTGCGGCGATAATCCTGCGCCTTGGCCCAGGTCGCGCGGTCGACCGCGATATTGCCCATGCGGGTGGAGGGCTGGCGGTTCTTCGAGCCGTAGACGCGCTTCGGGTTTTCGCCGCAGGCCATCTTCAGGCCGTAGGGCGCGCCGGGGAATTTCATGCCCTGCATGGTGCGCGAATAGACGTTCTTGAGCGTGACCGAGCGACCGCCCATGAGGTTCGCCGAGCCGGGCAGGATCTGCAGCGTGGTGACGCCGCCGTTCGCCAGCGCGCGGCTGAAGCCTGGGTCCTGCGGCCAGACGCTGTGTTCGGCCCAGACATCGGCGGTGATCGGGCTGGTCGCCTCGTTCCCGTCGCTGTGCGCCTGGACGCTGGGGGTCGGATAGTCGCCGAGGTGGCTGTGAATGTCGATGATCCCGGGGGTCACCCACTTGCCGGTGCCGTCGATCACCTGTGCATCCGCCGGCGCATTCACGCTGGCGCCCACCGCGACGATCTTGCCGTCGGCGAAGAGCACCTGGCCATTGTCGATCCGGCCGCCCTCGCCATCGTAGATCGTGACGTTGCGCACCACCGTCGGCACGCCCGGATAGGCGCGGTAGGTGGAGGGGTAGGGATCGCGCGAATAGGGCTTGGCCGGCGCCTTGGACGAGGCGGTCTTGGGGCGGGCATCGCCCTGCGAGCAGGCGACGAGCGACAGCGCGGCGACGCCGGTCGCGAGCAAGCGCCCGGCGGTAAGGGTGCGGAGGGTCATGGACGCCGTGATTGGACGGACGCGGGGCGGAAGACAAGCGCTTAGCCGCCGCCCCGGAACAATCCGCCGCAATCCGTCGCAATCAGCCGGCGCGGCCCGTCAGGTCGCGCTGTCGAGCGTTTCCACGACGAGGCGATCGTTGGTGTAGACGCAGACCTCCGCCGCGATCGCCATCGCCTTGCGGCAGATCGTCTCGGCGTCCTTTTCATAATCGACCAATGCGCGGGCGGCGGCGAGTGCGAAATTGCCGCCCGAGCCGATCGCCGCAATGCCCGCCTCCGGTTCCAGCACGTCGCCGTTGCCGGTCAGGATCAGCGTCACGTCCTTGTCGGCGACGATCATCATCGCCTCCAGGTTGCGCAGATATTTGTCGGTGCGCCAGTCCTTGGCCAGCTCCACCGCGGCGCGCATCAGATGGCCCTGATGGCGTTCGAGCTTCGCCTCGAGCCGTTCGAACAGGGTGAAGGCGTCGGCGGTCGCGCCCGCGAAGCCGCCGATCACCTTGCCTTCGGGGCCGAGCGTGCGGACCTTGCGCGCGTTCGGCTTCATCACCGTCTGGCCCATCGATACCTGGCCGTCGCCCGCGACGACCACTTTCCCGCCGCGACGCACCGACAGGATCGTGGTGCCGTGCCAGACGGGCATGCTGCTTTGTTCACTCATGGCGCGCGATGTAGGGTGGATGGCGGGCGTGGAACAGACCCCCGGACGCCGGCACGGCAGGGTTTTGCGGGGGCCAAACTTCCCGAACCTTGCGCACAGGAGGGAGAGAAGAGGTCACCGCGCCTTTGCCTTCCCCCATTCGCGCGCGACGGTGTAGCCGAGATAGCCGGTGGCGAAGAGCGCGTAGAGCGGCTCCGGAATGCCGGAGAGATAGGCGTTCATGCCGCTGGCGATGACCCGTGCGGTCGACGGGCTGACGGCGGCGATGATCCCCATCGGGATCGACCAGAGCAGCAGCACGTACATGACGTAGAGGAAGCTCGGCCGTGCCCGGCTGGTCCAGGGATCGGGCGATTCCGCCTCCGCCAGCACAGCGGCCATCTGTGCCTTCAGCCGGTCGAGTTCCTGCGATCCTTTGAGGCGGAGCAATTCGAGCTTCGCCGCCTCGCGCGCCTTGGGATCGGGGATGATCTTGTCGATCAGCCCGGCGACCGGGCCGATGATGGTATCGAGCAATGCCATTTTGCCTTCTCCTTCAGGCGAGG
The DNA here is from genome assembly GCF_003950435.1 of Sphingomonas sp. ABOLG. Taxonomy (NCBI): domain Bacteria; kingdom Pseudomonadati; phylum Pseudomonadota; class Alphaproteobacteria; order Sphingomonadales; family Sphingomonadaceae; genus Sphingomonas; species Sphingomonas sp. ABOLG. Next base: position 701 of record NZ_QQWW01000029.1, on the reverse strand, counting down.
CGGTTGGCGAGCCAGCCGTAGAGGAATGCCTCGTTTGCGGGGCGGCGCTCGGCGAGCGAGACGTAGCGTTCGCCCTGCAGCGCCTCGAGCGCCTTGAGCAGCACCGTCTCTCCGGCCGCGCCGCGCGTCGCGAGGAAGCCGTCGAGCGCGCCCAGCGTCTGCGGACCGATGCGGCCGTCGAGCAATATGTCCGGGTAATCGCGTGCGCCGCGATTGAGCGCGTTCAGCGCGCGCTGGAGGAAGGCGACGGCGACCGCCGGCCCCATGTTGACGCCGGTGTCGAACAATTCGGCTGCGATGCTCGGCGCGCGCTGCGCCACGTCATCGATCCGGGGGCGCTGCCAGTAGATGCGGCGGTAGATGACGGCGGCGGCCTCACGCGCGAAATGGCGCATGTCGCCGGCATAGCCGTTCGCGCGGGCCACCGCCTCCGTAATGCCCCAGCGAGTCGCGCCGCCGCGGTCCGCCGGATGGTGGACGTAGCCGCCCTCACGGTCGATCACGCCGTTGATGAGATCGTCGATCATATTCCTCTCCTGCGTTGGAACAGAAGAAGAACATAGGCGCGTTGGAGGTAAGCGTCCGGTAAGCCGCGTGTTGTTCAAGCCGGCGTAGCCGTTGATGTCTGGACCTGTGGTGGTCTCCTTCTGGAGTCCAGAAGGAGGTCAGGAGATGGGGCGGATGGAGGTCATCACCCGGAC
>NZ_QQWW01000028.1:0-19631 GCF_003950435.1 Sphingomonas sp. ABOLG | reverse complement strand
ACTCTAGAAGCCTGGTCATTCGACCACGTTACCTCACCCATGTGCATGCGCAATAAGCCGCTGTCTGACCTTGGTACCGTTCTCGGCCAGCCACCCTCATTCCCGACGGCGATGCCCGGACGCTTACACCGAATCGAGGATGGCTTGAAGATCAAGGACCCGTGCGAGCGGCTTCCTGCGCTTGCCGCGCAGTACCGCGTTACGCTTACCGACCTGTCTCGCATCATCGGTCAGCGCCCGCGCTACCTTCATCGTTTCGTGTGCGATGGCGTGCCGACGAATCTGGACGACGAGGCGCACGACACGCTGGGCCGCTTCTTCGGCGTGCCGACATATCAGCTGGGCGGCGTGGATCCGCGGTGGGCGAAGTTCAGGGTAGCGAAGTGAGGCTGGTTAATCACGACGAGCTGGTCAACCGTATCCAGGCAGCGATCCGCACTTGGCCGAATAGCATGCTGGCTTGACCGATCACCGGCACGACGAGCAGTTGCGCGCTCGCGTGCATGGGGCCGCGGTGATCGGCGAAAGCCTGAAGCGGCTGGAGATACTGGCGGATAGCCCCGAGCCTCCGACATTCCGCTATGCGGCCATCGATGGTGGCAGCGGCGTGCCGGTTCAGGCCGATGTGGGGCCGACTGATCGTTCGGTCTAGCGCTGCGCCGCTAGAATGGGGCGGTGCGGGGAAGATGTTGCGTCTGCAAGTGGGCCGATAGCCGGCCGCTTGGATCAAAGGACGGCTGTCGTCCCAATGCCAGCCGTTCATCATCCCGGAAGCGGCCACTAGAATCAACCAGTGGACGAAACACCAGGCGCGCTTGTCGAGTAGATTTCGAACTCAGCTTCGGACGGTTAACATAAACTGGTGCGCCGGACAGCCGACGACGGTGGCTCCTTGGAGGAAGACCAATACCGAGCGAACCGTCAATTAATCCTACAAACACCTACCAGCTGGCGATACTCAGCCGTTTGTCTTTCATACGCTGCGAGTCTAAAGTGGACTCGCGTGGGTTTCGAGCGAGCCTAATCTGCTGAGCAGATTGCAGCGCAGCCTTAGAAATCGCACGTCACGCTGCCATGCGTCGGAGGTGCCTCCGCCGCATCTAGCGCTTCAGGGGAAAGGTTCCCCTGGCAAAGATCTAGTCGTTTAGGCCCATTCCGGACCTTACTTGACACGCAACGATAAGAGCGCAGTCTGCTTCAACAGAGGAGCAGAGATGCATCGATTCTGGGCGATGATCGATGATGAGCAAGCGCGGCCTCGCAGAGGCTCCGGGATCGTCATTGCATCACTCGCAGGGATCGCTGCAGTGGCAACAGCAAAAGCTGCTCGGCATTACATCGGTGTAGACCTACCGTTCATGTTTTGCGTGGCCGCTGCCCTCGCTACGGCGATCCATTACGGTGCGCTCGCCTCTTTGACGGCATCTTTGACAGGATTGGGACTGACTATCGTTCTGGCACCAGCCGCTGATCCGCTGGTCACCATCCACAACGCCGCCGGAGCGGCAGTGTTCTGCGTGTGCATAGCGCTGTTTGGTGGAGCGTTGCTGCGATACAGCGCGCGCGAGAGAAGGTTTGCTGCCATCGCTCGGAGGCGCGAGCGCGTGCTGCAGGGAATGTTCGTCGGATCGCCGGCGATCACGCTCATCATCGACGAGAACGATCAAGTCGTTGCCGCGAATGAGGCCGCCGGCCGTTTGTTCGAGCAGCCATCCTCTGCGTTGATAGGGAGGGGGATCGCAGCGTTGATCGGCGAGGGTCTTAGGTCGAGCCGCCGACGACTAACGATCGGCATCGGCGGTCGCGACCGGCATCTGCGGGTCACCGCGACCCGCATGACTTTGGCGGGTCGTCGCTTCCAGACAATTCACATCGGTGATGAAACGGAAGTCACCGAAGCGCACGAGCAATTGGCGAGCACGCAACGCGAATTGTATCAAATCGCGCGGGCGACGGCACTAGGTCAGTTGGGTTCATCTATCGCGCATGAACTGAACCAGCCGCTTGCATCGGTTGCGAACTATTCCGGTGTCGCTCGCGCCCTGCTCACCGCTGCCGATCCCGACATATCGGCCGTTCGACAGGTACTGGATGACACCTTGGATCAGGTCTTCCGGGCAGGGCAAGTGTTGAAGCGATTGCGGGAGTTTGTCCGCCGTCGCGCGTTCGATCGGATAGACGTAGACGCTGCAGAGGTAGTCGGCGACGCTGTTCGGCTTGGATTGCTAGCGGTGAAGGAGGTCAATGCCGAACTGACAGTCGAGGTGGCTCCCGTGAACCGAACAATCTGCGTCGACGTCGTCCAACTTCAGCAGGTCATCCTCAATCTGATGATCAATGCTGTAGATGCTGTCAGGAGCCAGCCGGTGCGTCGGATCGCGGTGCGTGTCTGGGAAGACGGTGAAACACTGTTTTGTGCGGTCAGCGACAATGGACCTGGCATCCCGTCGAGCTTGCGAACGACTGTATTCGAGCCGTTCCGCTCCTCCAAGGAACAGGGGATCGGTATCGGATTGGCGATATGTCGCACGATCGTGGAAGCGCATGCAGAAAAGATCTGGTGCGATACGGATCCGGTGCTGGGGGGCGCGCGCTTTGCGTTCAGCCTACCTTTATCGAACAGCAGGGAGGCGGAGGATGTCGATCGAGCTTCCGGTCTACATAATCGATGACGAACCCGAGGTATGCCGCTCTTTGGCGCTGCTGATGGCCGCGGGCGGCATTCCGGCGCGGTCGTTCGGCAACGCCGATCTGTTCCTTGACCTGGTCCATCATCTGGCACCGGGTATAGTCATCTGCGATGTCGTAATGCCGGGTACGTCGGGGATCGAGTTGTTGCAGTCGATGCGCAGCAACGGCAGGCAAGACCCGGTCATTTTGATCGCGGGACATGCCGACATACCGATCGCGGTGGCCGCAATGCAGGCGGGCGCGACAAACTTCCTGGAAAAGCCGTTCGATCCGGATGTGATCATCGACGCCGTCGCGCTGGCGCGGCAATCCTTGAACCGCGCATCGGTTAACGACAGCTTGGCCGACCGCCTTTCGCCTCGTGAGCGGCAAGTTCTGGAACTGGTAATTGGCGGCGCTACTAGCAAAGAAGCAGCGCGGCACCTGGGGATCAGCCCCCGCACCGTTGAGACATATCGGACCAAATTGCTGGAGAAGACCGGTGCGCGCAGCACCGCTCATCTCGTGAAAATCGGTCTCGAGGCGGGGCTCGGGTCAGAGCGCCATTCGAATGTCGGAAGCGCATAGCTCAAGCGAGAAGTCGTAGCTCAATCCCATCGGTTCCAGGCGAAGAACGCTGTTCAACCGACGGTTTACGCTAGGCAGATCCCGTAATATCCTCATGCCGAAGCCGCTGCGTATCGTGCGCGGAGGTGCTGGTCCGCCGCGCTCACGCCAGCTGATCTGCAGCACGTCCCTATTTTTCGCATTGCGGACGATCGACCATCGCAGATCGACATGCCCCGTCGTGAAACTGAGAGCACCGTGGCGAACGGCATTGGCGGCCAATTCATGGGTCACGATTGCCACCAAATGCGCCCAGCGCGCAGCAAGCTCGATCTCCGCACCCTGCAGCGTGATCTGCGGTCGGGAGGGATTGTCCAATCGCGAGGTCACTTTCTTCAGCACGACGCCTAAGTTGCACATGTCGCCGTCAATCTCACAACCGGTACGTGCCACCAGGTCGAGGCTTTGCAGGCGGTCGATGAAGTTGGACACCGCGGGCTGTCGGGCGAGGGGGGCGAGTGATTGATGGGCTAGAGAGACTACTAGAGCGACTAAATTACGAGCCCGATGTTGCGCCTCATGCAGCAGTAGAAGGTCGGTCGTAGCACTGTCGTTCGTAGGTATGAGCAGAGTAGCGTGCTTGCTATGACCGATAAGGACCTGAATCCGAATATCTGCTTGACTCGTCGTTCGATTGTCACTGCGCTCCGCGCCAAGAGGCCATAGTAGATTGCTGTCATTCGCAATTACAGCACACTCCGATGGCAAGTCTCTCATATCGATAATTATCGACCCATGATCCCTAGGAAGTGACACGATTCGCCTCCGAATGAATGAAGCTGTGCAGCAAAGTACGTCCCACATTATCACTGCCTACAGCGCAGCGGCCATTACGTGGTTTTTCGGAACACAAGTACAGTCCTTCGGTAATCGTTCGGAGTTTTAGACCAGCCGCCTCCAGGGTAGAGATCTGCTCAGGAGGTGCGGTGGCGATGCAAGTCGTAACCAGTTGCTTTATTTGGACGAATGGCAGGCGATCGGACAATCGTGCTTCCGCTGCTCGACTATTAAAGCCTCTCTGTCCCCGAGTGGCCGTCGAGCGGGTCTCTGAGGATTGGGCGCGATCATCTCCCCGGAAAGCCACCGTAACCGGTTACTCGAGGATCAGGTCACGGCGGGCACCAGGATCGGCTCTGCCCTCAGACGGTGTCCATCTGCGACGGCTGCTGCCGCGTCGCGGATGGCGCTGTCCCCCTTCGCAGGCAGGTCGCGGATGCCTGCCCGAACTCGCCGATAGTCTTTCGTCGACGAGCCTCACTTCATCCGCCGGTGCGGGATGGCCAACCCTGCAGCGAGAACGGCCGTGCGATGGAGTTTCCTTCGCGCGAACCCTTCGCCCGGAAGGGCGGAAACAGGAGACGAGCGATGAAGAAAGCAATCTGTGGAGCAGTTTCAGCCCTGGCACTTGCCGCGGCGGCACCGGCGCTTGCGCAATCGTCGGGTACCGTCACTGGCGGTGTCGGCGTCGGCGCAGGCCTGGGTGGCTTCACCAACGGCGCGATCGATACCACTTCCGTGAGTGGCACCAACTCTCAGTCGATCAGCATTGATATGGATCGCGACATGTCTGCCGCCTCAGGCAGCGGCTTCGGCGGCTCGATGGATATCAACTCGGTGCCGGGCGGCTCGAGCTTCGCTGTCGTGGGCGGCGTCGGAACTGCTGGAACGTCGATCAACGCTAACGTCGACGGGCTGAACAATGGCAGCATCACCAGCACCAGTTTCAACGGTGCGCTTTATGGCGGCCTCACCGGCGGCAATGCCGCACTCGACATGCAGGTTGTAAACTTCGGGCAAAGCAGCGCCGACTTCAAGCTGACCTCGGCGTTCGACGCGAATTATACGGACGAGTTCGCAGCTAGCCAGCTCGACTGGACAGCTGCCGGCGCGGTGGGCGCGGTCGGGTTCGGCTTCGGCTCACTTGGCTGGGACATCGACAACTGACCGCTTTTCCGGGGCGGCGCTCGCCGCCCCGGATCTTTCAAGGGAGATCGACCATGAAAGCCTACGCGCGAGCGGTAATCGCCTTAGCCGTCGTTGTACCGGTGCCCGCACTGGCGCAGCAGATGGAGGCGCAGACCAACAGCACAGTGAACGTGATGGCCATTACCGGGCCTCAAACGCAGGTGCCGGTCCGCCAAGAGGTTGTCTATGACGGGCACACGTGGACAACGCCGAGTGCGCAAGGCAGCTACTTCGGTGGCGCGAATCCCTGCCTCATTGGAACTGGCGGTGGCGCCGCAGGTGGGCCAATTGCGTTCAATCTGAACATCGGCAGAAGTGACGAAGGCTGTCAGCGTCGGTCCGATGCGGCGGCCTGGCATGCCATGGGCTTCGACAATGTCGCGATCGCTCGTATGTGCCAGGACGTGAAGAGCGCGGACGCCTTCTTCGCTGCGACAGGACAGGCCTGCCCCGGCGCCGCGCCCGGTCGCTACAAGATGCCCGACGGGTCTGCCGCACCAAGCGCATCCCTGGTTGCGACCAGCCGCTCGATCCCGAACAATCCGAATGCCGGGCCGATCGACTTGACCAACCCAATTGTTCAGTCCGCCATACGGGCGGAAGCGCAAAGGATGCTGCGAAACACTCCTATGCCCTCGGTAGACCCAAGCGCCTCCCGCGTTCCGACAACAGGCTCAACCAGTAGCGTTTCGAGGTAAGCTCGAGAGAGCTAATGCAGCTCCTATGCACGCTTAGCCCTTTGTTTTCCGGGGACGGCGGCTGCATGATCGGAGCGAAAATCACTTCGCTGGGCGTGGGTACTTTCGGGACGCCGGACCGGTTGCCATTCATTAGCAGCCGTGGTTGCGCTACCTTAAAGAACCGCCGGTTTAGAGATCGGCAGGGACCGGAGCAAACGACCGTTATTGGGCGCGTTGCAGTCGTCGAGCTCCCACCTACCGGGGTGGCGGTCGCACCCCTGTAGACCCAAGAGCCGCGCTATTCCCCCCGCCTCGCCGCAGGCTTTTTGGGTGGCCTTTGGTGCAATCGGCACTCCTCATGCGCCAGAAGGGGCGACAGGCGCGGTTTGCGCCGTCCGGCGCGCCTACGGATTGATGCGCCCGCGAAGGCTCTGAGGCGGCGCGCTACTGATCGGCTAGCGAGAAGATGTTGTTGTCCATCAGGTTGCGGCAGGTTCCGCTCTCGAATGTGAGATCGAAGTGCTTTCGCCGCTTGCCTTGGTGCAGATCCTGCAGTCTCAACACCCTCTCAACCTCGCCGAACTTTTGAACCATCTTATGCTCGATCGCAGCGGCGTCTTGGTTCGAAATATTGTAGGCAGTTGCAAAGATCCGACGTGCACCAGATCCCTCCCCAGGATCCAACAGGTCCATGTTCTGCGCTAAGAACCCGAAACCCAGAAAGACAAGCGTCTCGGCTTCCCTGACCAAGGTCCGGATCGCGGCGGTCGTGCCTTCATCGGCAGACTCTGTGTAGGTTTTTATTCCTAGCGCTACCTGCTCAAGATCTACCCCGTCGCCTCCTCCGAACGGTACCGTTGAATTTTCGCCATTTCGCTTGAATAAGTCGCCCACCGATCCGTATGCGTGAACTATCGTAGCTCGGCCTATCGCCTGCTGTGCCGAGGCTTGATCTACCGCGAAATACTCCACGACCATCCGGTAAAGGAATAGTTCAAGGCATCGATCGTAGTTGAAGACGATGAAAGAGACGTTGTCGAACAGCTTATCGATATCGTCGGCGCGGTGCCCGGATGTCAGGATTCTGGCAAGGGGAATGTACCAACTCGCGGTCAGTCCCTTACTGTCGATCGCGCCGGCCTGGTCAACGTTGCTCCTGCGAAGATAGCTGTGGCGCTCGGCTTCTAGGATCGCCTGTGTGATGGCGAGCTTGCCGAGGAGCACGGTGTGATCATCGTCCTGCTGCGAATTGAGATAGGTGTCGATAGATCGGGCGTACGGTAGTGCAGTGACGATCTTCTTCGCGGCTTCGCGATATCGCGCCATCAGTGCAGCCCAACCGTGCCCATGATCGCGCGTCATTTGTGCGACCAGCGCTTGGAGGATGGGTTCGTTGCCGAACCCATGGGCGTTCCGGTTCGGCGCTAGAGCTTGCATTATTTTCGTCATTAGCTGGTCGCCGGCCGGTAAATTGAGCTCACAACTCGCGCCGGCTCCGACCACAATGACCGTTCGTTCTTGGAACAACACGCCCCCCTGTTCAGGCGGCCTCAGTCGCCGGCAGCCAAGCGTAGAATATGGGACACGGGCGGGAAAGCGGCTACCTCGGTAATGTGGGCTGAAAACTTCTTCTTAGGTTTTGAAAGATCGGGATTTAATAATTACCCGGAAGAGGTAACATTGCGGTTACCCGTCCGGGCGCGGACGGTTATCCCATTGTTTTCGCGAGGGTTTGCTATTTTTAGAGTTACTTGAAAAAGGAGGTAATCAGGTAACCGCTATATTACCCCAGACGTTACCTCAAAAATGGCGGAAAACCGTGGGGGTACCGATGTTACCTCTCTCCCGCGTACACCTAAGAATATTGGGCCAAGCCGTGAATAGTATCGTCGCTTCCGCCCTGCTGAGGCGTAGAACGCCTCAGCGACGCTGGGTCGATCAATCGGCCGAAATCGAGCGCCCGAGCTTCGACCAGCACGCATCAAACGCTGTGCCCTTTTTGTGCCACTTGCCTGGAACTCGACCTCGGGTGCTTGATGATACCGAAGGTGCAGGACACGCCGCGCGTAAAGAGACGGCGCGATCATAGCGGGAACAGAATGTGCCCCCCGTTGTGCCATCCTAAACCGTGGCTTGCCGCGTGTTTCGCGTGTTCGGGATTGACCGGGAAAGGCCGGAAACCTAGGGAATCCGCCATTGCCCCCGTAGCTCAGCAGGATAGAGCGACGGTTTCCTAAACCGCAGGTCGTGAGTTCGAATCTCGCCGGGGGCACCAATGCCGCGCCGGCTATATCCTCACGTGAGGAACCGAGTGTGGGGGAGAGCGGACGCCGCCCCTATGCGACGCCCGCTCATCCGCCCGATCAGGCCTTTACGTGGGCCGAGATGTACTTGTTCATCTCGAACATCGTGACCTTGTCCTTGCCGAAGACCTTCTGGAGCTTCTCGTCGGCCAGGATCTCGCGCTTGTTCTCGGGATTCTGCAGGTTGTTGGACTTGATATATTCCCACACCTTGCTGATCACCTCGCTGCGCGGCAGCTTGTCGGTGCCGACGATTGCGCCGAGTTCGGGCGAGGGCTGGACAGGCGCATGAATGCCGCCGGTCTTGGGCTTGCCCTCCTCAGTCTTGGTCTTCGTAGCCATTGAATTCCTTCCTGTTGCGCCGGTCAGCCGGCATCTAGCGGAATCACGCCGTTGCGCAGGCGTGACAGCCTTCTTGCGCTGCCCGCGCGCGCTTGTCACGCCCTTGTGTGAAGGCTGTGTGAACATGGCGCCCTAGTGTTAGCTCAATGGGATAGCCCAGCAGTGGCCGTATCGCGGCGGAGCGGCTAGTTCGCGGCGAACAATGACGAGAGGCAAGATGGAAACGATCAGCCAGAACAAGGCCTATGGCGGCGTCCAGGGCGTGTATCGCCACCGCTCCGCGACGACCGGTACGGACATGACATTCTCCGTCTATGTCCCGCCTCATGAGGAAGGCGCGCGGTTACCGGTGCTCTGGTATCTGTCGGGGCTGACGTGCACGCATGCCAATGTCACCGACAAGGGCGAGTATCGCCGGGCCTGCGCCGAACACGGCATCATCTTCGTCGCGCCGGACACCAGCCCGCGGGGCGACGACGTGCCCGATGACGATGCCTGGGACTTTGGCCAGGGGGCCGGCTTCTATGTCGATGCGACGCGGGATCCGTGGTCGGCGAACTTCCGGATGCGCAGTTATGTCGAGGATGAACTGCCGGCGTTGATCGCGCGTGAATTCGCGGTCGCGGACATGTCGCGGCAGGGGATCACGGGCCACTCGATGGGCGGGCACGGCGCGCTCACCATCGCGCTGCGAAATCCCGGCCGCTTCCGCAGCGTCTCCGCCTTTGCGCCGATCGTCTCGCCGCTGAACTGCCCGTGGGGAGAGAAGGCGCTCGGCGGCTATCTGGGCTCCGATCGCGCGGCATGGATGCCGTATGATGCCTGCGCCCTGATTGCCGACGGCGCTCGCCTCGACGCGCTGCTGGTTGATCAGGGCGATGCTGACGCCTTTCTTCGCGAGCAGTTGAAGCCCGAGTTGCTCCAGCAGGCGTGCGAGGCCGCGGGCATCCCGCTGACGCTGAGGATGCAGCGGGGCTACGACCACAGTTACTACTTCATCGCTACCTTCATGGCCGACCATATCGCCTGGGCGGCAGAGCGGCTGCGCTGACGGGGTTTGGTCAGAAGGAAGACGGCGGGCCGTCGCCGACCCGCCGTCTGGTGATCTTCATGTGGATGATGAGGGGCCGCGCAGAAGCCGGCCCCTCTTTCGATCAGAAGCGGAAACCCGCACCGATGCCGTAGCGGCGCGGTTCCAGGGTGAAGATGTTGGTGAACAGGCCCGACGACTGATCGGTCAGGTACAGGCCGGTCGTGGCATTGTTGTCGAAGATGTTCTGGATGAAGCCGCGAACATACCAGCGGTCATCCATGCCGTTCAGCTGGATCTGGGCATTTGCCTGTTCATAGCCCTGGATCCGGTTGACGCGGCCGTTGAAGATGTTGCCGTAGCTTTCCCCGGTGTAGGTCAGGTCGAAGCGCGGGACGAGGTTCATGCCGTTCGAGAATTCGAACGTTTTCTGGATGCCAGCGGAGAACTTCGCGATCGGCGCCTGCGGCAGCGAATTGCCCTTGATGCTGACGCCCACGCCGTCGACCACCTGGATCAGATTGCCCGGGTTGAGCGGGCTGGTCGGGCCTGCCAGCGTCTGCAGCGTGTTGCAGAGGCTGAACGCACCGCTGGGCGCGCCAACATTGGCATCGACCGGGTAGGGCGACGGACCCCGCAGGCCGTTGGCGGCGGTGAGCCCGGCAGTCGTGTTGATCACGTTGTTCGCGGCGGAGACAAAGGCTTCGGCAGCGGCCGCGGTCGGACCGCGCACGACGCAGTTGAACGCGCCGCCGATGTCCTTGATGATCACCGAGTTGCGATCGCCGCCCGACGGATCGCGCTGGTTGATGAACAGCCCTTCCTCCTGGACGCTGGTCTTCAGGTAGCTCGCGCCCAGGTTGATCGCCCAGTCACGCGCCGGCCTGATAATCGCTTCCGCCTCGACGCCCCAGATGTTGGCATCGATATTGTCGTTGATCGACGAGCGGGCAACGATGCGGCTCAGCTGCAGGTTCTTGTACTGATAGTAGAAACCGGTGACGTTCAGTGTCAGCTGGCCATTGCCGAAGGTATTCTTCGAGCCGATTTCGAAGGCGTTCACGATTTCCGGTTCGAACGCGTCGGGGATGGTCAGGCCAGGGACCTGAACCGCCGGATTGAAGCCGCCGGACTTATAGCCTCGCGAATAGGAGGCATAGACCAGGTTGTTGGGCGTGAACTGGTAATCCAGCACGGCGCGGCCGGTGAACTCGTCGAACGTGCGATTGCGCCGCTGGAACGGCTGGATCCCGGGGGTAACCGGATCCGCGTCATAGGTGCCGTAATAGGGCGAGTCGAACGCGCTGCCCGTCTGCGTGTACGGCGTCAGGAAGCTCGCGAGCGTGCTGCGCGCCCGGAGCGACTTGTTGTCGTTGTTGTAGCGCAGGCCAAGCGTCAGCTTCAGCTGGTCGGTGAAGTCGAAATAGGTTTCACCAAAGATGCCGTAGGACTTCAGCTTGAACTCGGGCGTCGCGTTCAGGAAGAATGGCGTCGCCGAGAAGGACGGCGGCACGCCAGCGCCGGCTTGCGCGAGACTCTGTAGCGATCCGAGAACGCCGGCGACATAATCAATGGGGAAGGCATTAACGTAATAATCGCCATTGGTGAGCTTGTTCTGGACGTAGATACCGCCCAGCAGGAAGTTGAACATCCCGTCGAAGTCGCTGGAGATGATCGCTTCCGCCGACCATGCCTTCGTCTTCTGCGTCGACCGGTCGAACGCAAGCGGCGTATCGGCGCAGCGCTTGAACCCGCCATAGGAGCCCAGCCCGTTCGCCACCGCTTCGGAGGTGCAGAGGGAGGAGCCGACGCCATTGGGGATCAGCGCATTGGCGATCGGGCGGAAATAGGGCGCGAGCGTTGGGCTGGCAGCAAAAGCAGACAGCGCAGTGAGGCCCGGGATAATGCCCTGCGAGTTGCCGACGCCCAGCGTATAGTCCTGGCTCGAGTCGACGCTGGTCTCATGGTAGAAACCGGTCAATTGCGCGCGGATCGGCCCGAAATTATGCTCGAGGCGACCCTGGATTTGCAATTCGTCGGTGAAGTAGGTCGGGTTGACCGCCGAGGCGACCTTCCGGACGTCGGGTGAGTCGAGGTAGCCGGCATAGGCATCCGGGCCGTACAGGCTGTTCAGGCCGAGCAGCGAGGCGTCGATGCCGGCGGCACGGAACGCGCCGAACGTGATCCCCAGGAACTCACGCGAGCCCAGCGTTCCGGTGAAGCTGGCGTTGGTGTTGCTGCGCTGAAAGTCGAGGCGCCCGTTGAGGCAGCCCAGCGTACCGGTCGGATCGCGCTGGCACTGCTGCTTCTGAATGCGCAGGCGATCATCCTTTTCGCGGAAGTAATAACCCATCAGGTCCAGCGTGGTGTCGACCGAAGGCTCCCAGCGGAACGAACCGCGGATCGCGTACATGTCACGCCCGTCGATGCGCGTGTCGTTGTAGATATTCTCGGTATAGCCGTCGCGCTTCAGGTAGAAGCCGGCGAGGCGAACGGCCGCCGTGTCACCCAGCGGCACGTTGATCATGCCCTTCAGCCGGATCGAATCGTAATTGCCATATTCGGCGTCGCCGCTGGCCGAGAATTTGTCGGTCCGCGGCTTGGCCGTGATGAAGTTGACCACGCCAGACGTCGCGCTGCGGCCGAACAGCGTGCCCTGGGGACCGCGAAGCACCTCGACCCGCTCGAGATCGAAATATTCCGTTTCGAAGATGCGGGTCGCGAACAGCGGCGTGCCATTGATATGGACGGCCGTCGCCGCATCGCACGAAATGCCGACGCACAGATCGCCGATGCCGCGGATCGTGAAGCTGGAGCCGGTGAAATTGCCCTTGGAGAAGGTCACGTTGGGCAGGGTCAACTGGAGATCGGAAGCGTTGTCGATCTGCTGTGCCTGCAGCGTCTCGGCCGAGAAGGCGGACACCGCGATCGGCACGTCCTGCAACGTCTGTGCTTGGCGTTGCGCCGTGACGACGATATCCGATCCCCAGCCGGCTTCCTGGGCCGCGGGGGAGAAGCCCGTCGAGCCGGGTGCCTGCTGGGCAGGCGCGGGCTGGGCCGGTGCAGGGTCGGCGGACGTTGTCTGCCCGAAGGCGGTAGAAGGAAGCATCGCAAGCAACGCGACGGCTGAGGCAGAAAGCAGATCGATCTTGCGCATTGACATCCTCTCCTGGATCCGCCGCCGGCTTTTTTGCCGATCTGCGGTGTGCAATTTGCAGGGAGGAAGGTAGCGCCATAACAATTCTTACGTCAAACGGATTTGCGGCTCTTATTTGCTTGTCTGATGGCGTTTGTGTCTGAAATGAAACAGTAGCTGATGTGAACTTTTGCTTCGTTGCAGCATGGCTCACATTGCATTGCACAAGGGTTTGTCTTTGATGAGCGTTAAAGGTTCACCGGAAGATGGTGATATTATTGGCGAAGACGGCAAGATCGCCGTGCCAGAGCATGTCGCAAGTGCAATACGCACGCTGATCGAATGGGCCGGGGACGATCCTTCCCGAGAGGGGCTGGTCGACACGCCGAAGCGCGTCGCACGCGCCTGGCGGGAATATTGCGCCGGCTATGCCGAGGATCCCGCGCATCACCTCTCTCGGATTTTCGAGGAAGTGGGTGGCTATGATGAGATCGTCCTTCTGAAGGATATCCCGTTCCAGTCGCATTGCGAGCATCACATGGCGCCCATCCTCGGCCGCGCGCACATCGCCTACCTGCCGCGCAACCATGTCGTTGGTATCTCGAAGCTTGCGCGGGTCCTTCACGCTTATGCCCGGCGCCTGCAGGTGCAGGAGCGTCTCACTGCTGAAGTTGCCGACTGCATCTGGAACGGCCTGAAGCCTCAAGGCGTCGCGGTCGTCATCGAGGCGAGCCACGCGTGCATGACCGCGCGCGGCGTGCGAACGCCGGGCGTGTCGATGGTGACCAGCCGGATGATGGGCGTGTTCCGCGACGATGAACGCAGTCGCAAGGAGGTGCTGGCGCTGATGGGCATGCAGGGGCGCACGTGAGCCGCACTGTTCTCGTCACGGGCGGAGCACGGCGGCTGGGGGCCGCGATCTGCCGCGCCTGTGCCGATGCGGGGTGGCGCGTCGTCATCCACTATGGCTCGTCCGAGCAGGACGCCGTGAAGCTCGCGGCGGAGATCGATGGCGTCGTGGTGAGTGGTGATCTGGCACGCACGGATGAGATACATGCGCTCTTCAACCGCGCGGTAGCCGCGGCAGGTGGTCCGATCCATGCGCTCGTGAACAGTGCGTCACGGTTCGAGGAGGATCGCGCGGGGGCGATCGATCCGCGCCTCGCGGCGGAGCTGTACGCGATCAACTGCACGGCGCCTGCCATGCTGTCAGCGGCGCTGGCGGCGCAGCCGGGCCTGGCAGAAGGTGCGGTGGTCAATTTGCTGGATCAGAAGCTCGCAAATCCCAACCCGGATTTCTTCTCTTACTCGTTGACCAAATATGCGCTCGCCGGTGCGACCGAGATGATGTCGATGGCGCTGGCGCCGCGCATCCGGGTCAATGCCGTGGCACCCGGTTTGACGCTCCCGAGCGGTGACCAGACGGCGGCGGAGTTCGACCAGGTTTCGCGCGAGAATCTGCTGCGGCGACCAGTGGGCGCGGAGCAGGTGGCGGCAGCGGTCGCGTGGTTGCTCGATGCGCCGAACATCACCGGACAGACCGTCTATGTCGACAGCGGCCAGCGCTTCCTGAAGCGTGACAGGGACGTGATGTTTGCGACCCGCGAGGAGGCGCTGCGTGGCTGATTATTCGATCATCCTCCACCGGCTGGATGTCGCCATGCGCCTCGGCATCCACCCGCATGAAATTGAGCCGCAGCGGGTGCGTCTGTCGGTCGAGATGGCGGTGCGTTATCCGCATCCGCCGTCCGCCGACGCGATCGACGAGGTGATGGATTATGACTTCGTTCGCACGGGAATTCAGGAGCTTGCGGCTGGACCAGGCTTTGCGTTGCAGGAAACGCTGGTGGAGGCGATCGCCGCCATGTGCCTCGCCGACGCGCGCGTACAGCGGGTGCGGGTGCGGTCGATGAAGCTCGACGTCTACCCGGATGCGCGCGTCGGGTGCGAGGTGGTGCGGGACCGCGTCGGCCGCTAGCCGGAGTCCGATTCAACTGGCGGGCCGCGGCTTTGCGTCGGGGTTGGTGAGGTCGACGATCTCGAAGCCGTTGGTCGCCATGCGTCGGCGCACCAGGCTGCCGATCGGGGTGGTATAGTCCGATCGGCGGGTGAACCGCTCGATCCGGTAGGTGCCTTCTTCCGGCACGCTCGTCGCGGGAATGGGGGAGTAACGGCGGCCTTCCACCTGAGACACAATGGCCGCAGCCCAACGGCTGCCGGGCGAGGCCTGGAGAACTTCGGCCTCGGCGGTGCGGCCGTCGGCCTTCACCCAGAAACCGATGTCGGCCCATTGCACGGCGTCCTGTTCGCTGGCGGTGCGCGGAATGGGATCGATGAACCCCTGCGCGCGTGAGAGGGAATTCGCATCCGAACTGGCGACCAAATTGTACGGTGGTTCCCAGACCAGCAACTGCCGGTCGCCGGGCGCACCGCCGACCTGATCGGCTATGTCGCCCGTCTTGGCGCGATCGGTGTATACCGCCTCGGCGCGCACCCGCATCACGGTCAACAGTTTCCGCACTTCGGGATCAGCCGCCACCGGCAGCGCCTCAAGCGCGCTGATCCGTCGTAGTGCGACCGCCTTCTTGCCGACGCCCATGTCGAGCGCCGCGAGCCGCAAGCCCGCCAGCACGGCAGCGCGATCCTCACCGCGGCGGCGCGCCTCCGCCTCGGCGGCGCGATAGGCGTTCTGCGCGCGGCGATAATCGCGCAGCTTCATCCACATGTCGCCCAGCGTGATCGAGGATAAGACGACGGCATTGTCGTCGGCGGGAAGATGATCCCGCAGCACCCGCACCTGATCGGCCACCGCCGAGCGATAGGTGTCGCGATCGCCCTCATGGATCGCGACGGTGGCATAAGCCTCGTACAAGGCGGCGACCGGGCGGGGATCGGACCCCGCCTTGTCCTTGTTGCGGGCAACCGCCGCAGCAAGCAGCCGCTTCGCCTTCAGATATTCGCCGTCGCGAAACTGCGATTCGGCAAGTGCGATGGTCGCGGTCGCGTCACGCAGGGGCGTGCAATTGCCCCTGGCACAATCCGCCTGCGCCTCAACCAGTCGTTTCCCCTTGATCACGATATCGGCCGTTGCGGCCTGAAGCATCAGCAGCAAGGTGAACATGGCGTCTCTCCTTCGATCCGCAGCATGATCCTTTTGCGTGACTGGTCAAGTCACGCCGTCATCATTGCGGATCGAGGAAAGTTGTTGATCAGGCGCGGTTTGCGGCGCTCAGCACGGCGCGAACACTGGCGGTCGCGACATCGGTATCGATGCCCACGCCCCAGACGATGCGGCCGTCGGCGGTGCGGCATTCAAGATAGGCCGCTGCCTGCGCGCCCGCGCCATGGCCGATCGCGTGCTCGGTATAATCGACCACGTCGAGCGCCGGCCCGGTCGTGTCCGCCAGCGCGGCGATCACGCCGGAGATGAGGCCGTTGCCGCGACCGGAGAGCGAGCGTTCCTCGCCGTCGATCGCAACGCGGCCAACGAAGCGGCGATCGCCGACGCTGCCTGTCTCATCATAATCACGCAGCACGAAGCGGTCCTTGTCGCCCGGCAGGTACGTGCGCTCGAACGCGCCCCAGATGTCGGCGGCATTCAGTTCGCGGCTCGTCTCGTCGGCCAACGCCTGGACGTGGCGGCTGAAATCGGCCTGCAGCCGCTTGGGCAGCTTCAGCCCCTTGTCCTGTTCGATCACCCAGGCGACGCCGCCCTTGCCCGATTGCGAATTGACGCGGATCACCGCTTCGTAGCTGCGGCCGAGATCGGCCGGGTCGATCGGCAGATAGGGGACTTCCCAGAAATCATCGTTGCGCGCCTGCTGCGCGGAGAAGCCCTTCTTGATCGCGTCCTGATGGCTGCCGGAGAAAGCGGTGAAGACGAGGTCGCCGGCATAAGGCGTGCGCGGGTGGACCGGAATGTTGGTGGCATATTCCACCGTCTTCACGATCCCGTCGATGTCGCTGAGATCCAGCTTCGGATCGACGCCCTGGGTGTACATGTTGAGCGCGACGGTCACGAGATCGCAATTGCCGGTACGCTCGCCATTGCCGAGCAGGCAGCCCTCGACGCGATCCGCGCCGGCCATCAGCCCAAGCTCCGCTGCGGCGACGCCGGTGCCGCGATCATTGTGGGTGTGAAGGCTGATCACCACCGCCTCGCGGTTCGGAATGTGGCGGCCAAAATATTCGATCTGGTCGGCATAGACGTTGGGCGTCGCGCATTCGACCGTTGCCGGCAGGTTGAGGATAATCGGGCGCTCAGCGGTCGGCCGAAGCACGTCCATCACCGCGGCGCACACCTCGATGCTGAAATCCACCTCGGCGGTGGAGAAGGTTTCCGGGCTATATTCGAAATGCCAGTCGACGTTGGGCTGCTTGGCCGCTTCGTCGCGCAGCACCTTCGCGCCCTCGATCGCGATCGCCTTCACTTCCTCGCGGCTCATGCCGAACACGATGCGGCGCCACGCGGGGCTGACCGCGTTGTAGAGGTGGACGATCGCGGAATGCGCGCCCTCAAGGCTCTGGAAGCTCGTCTCGATCAGGTCGCGGCGCGACTGGGTCAGCACCTGGATCTTCACGTCCTCGGGGATGCAATCCTGCCTGATCAGGCCGGAGATGAAATCGAACTCTGTCGCGCCGGCGGAGGGGAAGCCGACCTCGATCTCCTTCAGGCCGACCTTCACCAGCAGGTCGAAGAAGCGGGTCTTCTTTTCCGCATCCATCGGATCGATCAGCGCCTGGTTGCCGTCGCGAAGATCGGTCGACAGCCAGCGCGGGGCGCGGGTGATGACATTCGACGGCCAGGTGCGGTCGGGGATGTCGATGGTCGGGAAGGGGCGGTATTTGGTCGATGGATCGCGCAACATGGATCGGCTCTCTTCGCTTGAAGGGGCAGTTTCGGCTCTTCTGGTGCCCTTAGGCGCTTCGCGTGCGGCCCGAGGGCGCACGGCGTGGATCGCGCCTAAGGGCGCGTAAGTCGCAGAAGGAGGCCGAGATCACGGATCATCGCCGTCCGGTTGCCGCATCTTGGCCGGCTTGTCCACCCGCTGATCAATTCATCCTCGACGCGTGCGGGCTGCGCCGAGCCGCTGGCAGGACAGAGCGGCGGCGAACTTTGACGCTTTCGTAATGCCTTGATGGATAGAAGGAGGGCTGTCGGGAAAGACAAGGGATCAGTGTGAGACAGCTTCTTTATATCAGTTCGGCCACTCCCGACGCGGCCGTTGATGTGGGCATCATCCTCTCCGCCTCCATGCGCAACAATCGGCGCGACGGTGTGACAGGGCTGTTGTGGACCGACGAACGCCGGTTCCTGCAGGTTTTGGAGGGTGAGAGTGGCGCAGTTCAGGCGGTGTTCGACCGGATCAGCCGCGACCCGCGCCACCGCGGCATCGTGGTGCTGCACGACCGCGCGATCGCCGTGCGTGAATTCGGCAGCTGGGACATGGCGCGGCGCGGACGGGACGATACTGCCGATGCCTTTGATGTGCGGATGCGGCATCATCTGGCCGCCGCCTCGCCAACCGTACGCGGCACGTTCGAGGGGCTGATCGCGGCGCGGCGGGCCGCCTGACGGGCAATGAAAAGGCGGCGTCGGCGGGGCGAGCCCCCGCCGCGACGCCGCCCGAAACGCTTGCTTACTTCTGGAAGGCGGCGGTGATCTTCAGCTTCACCTCGTCACCGACCATCGGAATACCATAGCCGATGTTGAACTCGCTGCGGCGCAGCGCGCCGGTCGCGGTGAAGCCGACATTCTCCTTGCCGCCCATCTGCGCCGGCGCCTTGCCCGCACCGTAGAAGCTGGCGTCGAGTACCACCGGGCGGGTCACGCCGTTCAGCGTCAGATTGCCCTCGATCCGTGCCTTCTCGCCAGTGGGCGTGACGCGGGTGGAAACGAAGCGCGCGGGGGCGGGTGCCGCGCCGAAGAAGTCGGCCGGCTTGCCCGCCTCACCCGGCTTCAGCATGTGCTTGGTGAGGCCAGCGCTGGCGGTGGTCACTTCGGCGATCGGGATGGTGACATCGACCTTCGACGCCGCCGGGTTCTTCGGATCAAGCGTCAGCGTGCCGTTGATGTTGCCGAACAGGCCGAAATAGGGCGAGAAGCCGAGGTGATCGACCGTCCACTGCACCAGGGTGTGGCCGGCATCTGCGGTGTAGGTGCCGCCGGTGACGGCCGAAATGTTCTTCTGGCCCGGGATGGTCGGCGCCGGCGACTGCTGCTGCGCGGCGTACACCGAGCCCGTCAAAAGAGCAGAGAAAATGAATGCATGTGCGATGCGCATGTGAAAACCTCCCGGAAACGACCCAAGCCTTGAAAGCCAGAACGCTCGGGCGCGGAAAAGGTCCGCGTCCGAAACGACCCGTTTCACTTATTTTCGCGCATCACTTATTTTCGACCCCGACTACGATATCGAACTTGATCCGCACCCAGGCGCCGACCATCGGCTTTCCATTGACGCGCGGCGGGCGCACCAGGAACTGCCATGACGCGCGCCGCAGCCCGCGCGCGATGCCGGAGCCCGGGGTTTCGCCCATCTCGCGGCAATCCTCCACGCGATTGCGGCCCACCGTGCGGCAGGCGATGATGCCCCAGCCGCTTTCCTGCCGCGCCGGCATGAAGGGCGAAAGCTCCGCCTTGGTCGGCTCGCGCACCCATTCGGCGGCGTAGAGCGTCTCGCCGTTCGGGCCGCCGCCGGCGACGCCTTCGGATCCGCCGCCCGGTGCCGCGCCTTCGCCCGCGCCGCCGCTGCTTGGCGCCGGTGCGCTCTCGATCCGGCCGATGTCGGCGGAGGCGTAATCGGCGCGCGACAGCTTGATCACGCCCGGAAGCTCGATCGGCGGTACCGGAACGGGCGGCGGGGGCGAAGGCGCGGCAC
>NZ_QQWW01000027.1:0-20027 GCF_003950435.1 Sphingomonas sp. ABOLG | reverse complement strand
ACGTTCCGTTCCCGAACCAGCCCCCCGTAGAACAGCGCCAGCGCCGGCGTCATCATGAGGACGAGCGCCGTACAGGCGAGCAGAAAGGCGGTATCGCCCGGTTCAATTCCTCTCATCAGCGCTTCCTTTCAGGATTTGGCTCTCAGGATGGATTGGTTGCGGCAGTGGCTCTCGTCTCGGGAGTGGGATCGGCAGGCGCGTGAGCGGCCGGGTTCAGCGCATGATCGACGACCGGCTTGTGCGGATGCGGCGGTGCGAATTTGCGCGGCGCGATGAACAGGTACATCGTCAGCACATAGGCCGCGGTGAAGGATGGCAGCCCGATTGGCGCGAGGATCAGGTCGAACGCGGCCTGCAGGAACACCGTCACGATCACGCCCAGCGCGGCATAGCCGATCACGCCCAGCGCGGCATAGCCGATCACGACCGGCGACGGCTGAACGAACACGACGCTCAGCGCCATCGCGGCCAGCACTGGGCTGAACCCGTACAGCCCCTGCGACACCAGGCTCGGATCGGCGCGCATTACGAACGCCGTCCCCATCGCCAGCAGCGATCCGCCCACCGCCGCCAACCCGGCCGCACGCGACGCGATGAAGATGCCAAGCAGGATGATCGCCCCGGAGATCCAGCTGCCCAGCAAATAGACCTGCCCGATGTTGCGGAAGAAAATCTCGACCGCCTCCACCAACCCCGGCAGCGACGCCGCACCCAGCTGGTAATCGCTCGCCAGCTTCTGCGTCTCGCTCAGCACGCGCAGCGATCCGAAGGAGTAAGCGCCCGCGAGCATCAACCAGGCGATCAGCACGAACGGCCCGGTTGATCCCGGCACGCCCCAGCTCTTGGTCAGCGTCGCGGCAAAGGCAGCGGTGACGATCGTGGTGAGCGCCGCACCGACGATGATGTACAGCCACAGCTCGGGCGATGGCGCGACGAAGGTTGGCAGCGCCACGCCGATCAGGATGCCGTTGAACCCGAACAGGCCCGATGCGCGCGAACTGGCAGCGAAATCGAGCATATAGGCAACCGCGGTGGCCACGATCACGCCGACGATCGCGCCGATCGACGTCGCCCACGACTGGCTGACGAACGAGGCATAGAAGATCGCGACCAGGAACAGCGCGCCCGTGATCACATTCTCCATGAAGAAGACCTGTGAGGCCCCCTTCAGGCAGACCGTGATGAAATTGCCGTTCTCGCCACGCATGATCATTCCCTCAGAATGTCATTGCCACAGGAAATCGTCGGGCAGCGTTCGCCCCCGCGCCTCTTCGCGCACCACGGTCCAGAAGCGCTTCACCTCCGCTCGCACGTCATAGCTTTCGACGCCGACCGCCCGGAACATCAGCCCTGCACCATTGGGCAGTCGCGACACGCCCGACATGGCGCGCGGATGGCCCGGCGCGGCGTTGATCGTCATCCGTTCGTCGATCCGCGCCGCCGTCTCGGGCGGCGTCAGGCACAGGACATTGGCAAAGGCGTCATAGCCCCGCGCCACCGCCGGCAGGTCGAGCGTGTCATTGCCCTGTTCGATCAGCAGCTTCTCGGCGAACAGCAATCGCCCATCGGGCCGCCGTGCGCGCACCCGCATCGACAGAAGGTCAAAGCCGAACCGCTCCAGCGCATGGTGATGCTTGCGCCCGGTCATCGCCATCTCGGCATAGAGCACGGTCGCGGTCTCGTCGGCGGTGATCTCAGTCTCGCTGACGAAACGCGAGGTACGATAGGGAATGGTGAAGTGGGGCAGAAACTCCAGATAGGATCCCGCCGCCGCGCGTATCTCCTGATGCTGCGAGGCGTAATTGGCATCCATCTGATGGATACGGTTCGCGCCCTGCGAGGTGACATGCGCTGATGCCCCCTCCGCCACGTCGATCGCGATATGGTAGCGGTCGCCCTGCAGGATGCCGCCGCCGACCGAGATTACCGAGACGATCGGCAACTCCGGCATCGCCTCGTCCCAATAGAGCGCCTGCTGCACGAGCAGCGGCGCCACCCGGTACAAGTCGTGCAGCACGGAACGGCCGTCGCGTAGCGAGAAGCCCAGCCGCAATTCGCCAATCTTTCCCGGCCCGGCCGCGCGCATCTGCGCCGGCTCGGTCTGGAACCCGGCGAGTTCCCGGTAGCGGTCGATCCGCGCCAGTTGCTCGTGGAGCGCCATCGCCTACCCTTGCGCCCCCGCCATCGCCGGCGCCGTCGTTGGGGTCGTCGCCGGCGGGCTCACGTCGAACAGCGCCATGTCCATGATCATGTCCATCAGCGTCTCGACGCCCTCACCGGTCTTGCAGTTGGTGAACACGAACGGCTTGGTGCCGCGCATCAGGCGTGAATCGCGGTCCATCACCTCAAGGCTGGCGTCGACGTAGGGCGCCAGGTCGATCTTGTTGATCACCAGGATGTCGGACTGGCAGACGCCGGCGCCGTTCTTGCGCGGGATCTTGTCGCCCGCCGCGACATCAATGACGTAGATGTAGAAATCAGCGAGCGCGGGGCTGAACGTCAGCGTCAGATTGTCGCCGCCGGATTCGATCAGCACGACGTCGCTGTCGGGATAGCGCCCTTCCAGTTCCTCGACCGCGGCGATGTTCATCGACGGATCCTCGCGCACGGCGGTGTGCGGGCAGGCGCCGGTTTCGACGCCGACGATCTTTTCCTCGACCAGGATGCCGTTCAGCGTGCGCCGGACCTGCTTGGCGTCCTCCGTGGTCACCACGTCATTGGTGATGATCAGCGGCCGGACACCGCGCGCGATGAGCCGCGGGGTGATCGTCTCGATCACCGCGGTCTTGCCGGAACCGACCGGTCCCCCAATGCCAATGCGCGTGATCTTCTTCATCGAATGCTCCTGATTGGACAGGTCAGTTCATGAACAGGCGCAGGTGCGTCCTCGTGTGATGGGCAACGACGACTTCGAACACGGGGGCGAAGCTCGACATTTCCTCAAGCTCCAGCGCCCGCGCGCCGCGGTACTGGTCGTGGGTGGCGGCTTGCGCCTCGAACAACAACCGCTGCGTCGCGACATGATCGATCCGCATCAGCCGAAGCGCGGCGTTCAGGATCATCGACGCCAGCCCATATTGGTGGACGGCGAACGCCTCCGCCTCATGCGCGCCAAGGCCCGTAAGCACGATCCCCTGCGCGACAGGCAGGCATCCGGGCGTCGCATTGCTGCGTATATCGTCCAGCCAGCGCGTCAGCAGCGGCGACGGCGCGATGGCGGACGCGAGCTCGGCGAACTTCTTGCCCATGCGCGCCAGCATCATCTGCTGCTCCTCGCCGACACGGCGGATCCACAGCGCGCTGTCGGCGGCCAGCAGCGCCGCGTAGTCGCCGCGCGCCGCCGCGCGGCAGGCATGGAGCAGCGCGACGCCATCCATATGGGCCGCCTGCCGGAGGATGAGCGTCAGGTAATCCCGCAGGCTGTCGGCGTCGGTGACGATGTGCAGCTGGACCGCGGATTCCAGCCCCTAGGAAAAGGA
This sequence comes from Sphingomonas sp. ABOLG, assembly GCF_003950435.1. Lineage (NCBI taxonomy): Bacteria > Pseudomonadati > Pseudomonadota > Alphaproteobacteria > Sphingomonadales > Sphingomonadaceae > Sphingomonas > Sphingomonas sp. ABOLG. Next base: position 16,548 of record NZ_QQWW01000027.1, on the reverse strand, counting down.
GAAGGCACCGACCGGCAGGGTGGAATCGGCAAATTGCAACAAGCGCGCGAGGCGACCCACATCGGGGCCGATCGCCTGCGCCGCGAGCTTCATAGGGCCCTGCCCTGCCCCTGCCCCTGCCCCTGCACCTGGCCGTTGCCATGATGATGGTGCGGGGTGGCGTCCGCGCCGCCGAACAGCAGCCGGATCTCGCTCGGCTCCAGGCGCTGCGCCACCGTCTCGCCCGGCTCGAAGCGGATCGACGCATGCTGGAACGCATGGGTCTTCATCACCGACAGCATGACCTTCCGGTCGACCGACAGCGGCACGTAGATCGTCTGCCCCTTGATGACGGCGGGCCAATGCTGGTTGCCGAGCGCGTGGCCCAGCTCGAACACCAGCCGCAGCATCTCCGCCTGCGGCATCAGCGCCGGCAGGTCGAGGTCGATGACCATCACTTCCTTCAGCGGGATGCGGGCAACCACGATCCGGCGATTGTCGGGATCATGGTAGAGGACGTCGCCGTCATGCAGATGCTCGGACCGCGGCAGCGAGATGGCGAGCTCGATCCCGCTCGGCGTATTCTTGCGCAGCCGGCTCTTCGGCGCTTCCCATTGTTCGAGAACGAGATCCTCGACACTCGCACCCTCCCACCCCTGATCCCTGACATTGCCGAGCGTCTTTTCCACCAGGATCATCATTCTCTCCGATTGGCGTCGATCTCTGTTCTCGCGGTCAGCTGAAGAAGTGCAGTTGCGTCAAAGGCAGCGATTGCGCCGGCTCGATCGTCGCGTGGGTGCCATCCACCGTCACGGCGAACGTCTCCGGGTTCACCTCGATCACGGGAAGCGCATTGTTGCGTACCATGCTCGACTTGCCGATCGTGCGGGTCGCGTACACCGGCATCACCTGTGACTGCAGGTCGTACCGGTCGACGATCCCGTCCTCGAACGCCGCGCGCGAGGTGAAGGTGACGCGCGTCTGCGCCAGCGCCGACCCCATCTGGCCGAACATTGGGCGATAGGTCACCGGCTGGGGCGTCGGCAGCGATGCGTTCGGATCGCCCATCAACGCCCAGGAAATGAACCCGCCCTTGATCACCATCTTGGGCTTGGCGCCGAAGAAGGCGGGCGACCACAGCACCAGATCCGCCATCTTGCCGACCTCGACCGATCCGATGACCTGGCTCACCCCCTGCGCGATCGCGGGGTTGATCGTCACCTTGGCAACGAAACGGAGCACGCGTTGATTGTCGTTGTTCGACGTGTCGCCCGCATAGGCCCCGCGCCGCGCTTTCATCAGATGCGCCATCTGGACGGCGCGCAGCCAGGATTCTCCGACCCGCCCCATCGCCTGGCTGTCGCTGGAGATGATCGAGATCGCGCCCAGATCATGCAGCACGTTCTCCGCCGCGATCGTCTCCGGCCGGACGCGGCTTTCGGCGAAGGAAACGTCGGTCGGGATCTTGGGGCTCAGATTGTGGCAGATCATCGTCATGTCGAAGAGTTCGGCCTGTGAATTGACGCCATAAGGCAGCGTCGGGTTGGTCGAACTCGGCAGCACGTTGGGCTGTCCCGCCACGCGGATGATGTCGGGCGCGTGCCCGCCGCCTGCACCCTCGGTGTGATAGGTGTGGATGGTGCGCCCTTCGAATGCGGCGATCGTATTCTCGACGAAGCCCGCCTCGTTGAGCGTGTCGGTGTGGATGCAGACCTGCACGTCGAACCTGTCGGCAACCCCCAGTGCGGAGCGGATCGCCGCGGGGGTGGATCCCCAATCCTCGTGGATCTTCAGCCCCATCGCGCCCGCGATCAGTTGCTCCTCGATCGGTCCTGCGGTCGAACAATTGCCCTTGCCCAGCACGCCGGCATTGACCGGCCAGCCATCGAACGATCGCAGCATCGCCTCGATGTTCCAGGTGCCCGGCGTGATCGTCGTGCCGTTGGTACCATCGGTCGGGCCGATGCCGCCGCCGAACAACGTGGTAATGCCGTTGCTGAGCGCCGCCTGCGCCTGCTGCGGCGAGATGAAGTGGACGTGTGCGTCGATACCCCCCGCCGTCAGGATCAGATGCTCGCCCGAAATCGCGTCGGTTCCCGGACCCAGCGCCAACGACGGCGTCACATTGGGCATGATCGACGGATTACCCGCCTTGCCGATGCCGCAGATGAGCCCGTTCTTGATCCCGACATCGGCCTTGATCACCCCTTGGACCGCATCGACGATGGTGACGTTGGTGATGACGAGGTCGGGCGCGCCGCCAGCGCTGGTCAGTTCATTGTCGAACCCCATGCCGTCGCGCAGCGTCTTGCCGCCGCCATAGATGACCTCTTCGCCATAAACCCGCAGGTCCTGCTCGATCTCGATATACAGGTTCGTATCGCCCAGCCGGATCTTGTCGCCGGTGGTGGGGCCATACAGGTCGGCATATTGCCGCCGGGAGATGTTCGCCATGGTTCAGCTGCCTGTTCTGGAGGGGGCGAAAGGATCGGCGATGCTCACGCCTTGTCCTTGAACCCATAGCGCGCGACCCGCTCCTTCGCGTCGGCAAGCCGCGGGCGGAAGCCATCGTAGCTCTCGTTCCCGACCCAGCCGTTGACGAGGCCGTTGAACCCCACCGCGCGCTGACGGCCCTGCAACGGGATCAGCACCACTTCCTTCTCGTCGCCCGGTTCGAACCGGACGGCGGTGGTCGCCGGGATGTTCATCCGCTGCCCGAACGCCTGCTCGCGCGGAAACTCCAGCGCCGCGTTCACCTCGAAGAAGTGGAAATGCGATCCCACCTGGATCGGCCGGTCACCGGTGTTGCGCACCTTGATCGTGGTGGTCGGGCAGCCGGCGTTGATCTCGATTTCGCCCGCGGCGAGGATAAGCCCGCCGACGGGCGCGGTCTGCGTCTTGGGGTCTGTCTTCGCCGCCATCGCGCATGTCCTTCGTGCTGGAGGGGGGCCTATTGGATCGGATTGTGGACGGTCACGAGCCGGCTGCCATCGGTGAACACCGCCTCGACCTGGACATAGGGGATCATGTCGACGACCCCCTCCATCACGTCGCTGGTGGTGATGGTCTTGCGGGCAAGCTCCATCACCTCCTCCACCGTCTTGCCCGCGCGTGCATTGTCGAGCGCAGCTGCGGCGATCAGCGAGACCGCCTCGGGATGATTGAGCTTGAGCCCGGCGTCCTTGCGGCGCTGCGCTACCATCGACATCATGTAGATGAGCAGCTTGTCGTTTTCTCGTGGCGTCAGATGCATGTCCAACCTCAAGAGCCTGGGCGCGCCTCTTCGTCGCTTTGTTTGGCGACGAACGGAGCAACCTTCGGAACAGCTGATGTTCCCTGCTCCAATACTGTATGCCCCCGCCAACGCCGTCTGTGTTTACTACGTACCCCCTGTCACAAGTCCGTGAGCGGCGGCAGAAAACCGGCTGCGATTCAGCGCTACGCCTTCCGCGCGCCAATCACGTCGCCCACCCTCAGGCCAGCGAGCACCAGCACGAATCCGACCACCAGATTGGCCCCGACATAGGCAAGGCCCACCCCTGCACTCAGCGCCGATCCGGCGAGCAGGACGTAGGTGGCATAGACCAGGCTGGAAAAGGTCGACATGCCGCCGCACAGGCCCGTGCCCAGCAGCAGGTTCGCCTTCGCGCCCAGCGCCTGGCGCGCGTGCAGGCCGGTTATCAGCCCGAGGATTAACGAGGCGACCACGTTGGCGACGAAGATCGACCAGACGAAGCCGTCCCGCGCCGTCGGCACGCCCAGCATCAGCAATTCGCGCATCACCGCCCCGACCGCGCCGCCGACGAAGACCAATATGATCGCCTGCGCCATGTCAGCGTCCTCCCGTCCGGCGCGCGCCCGAACGAGTCGCGCCCGCATCAGCCCGCCGCATGTGCCAGCCCCGCGCCAAGCCCGGCGACCGCAATCCCCAGCACCGTCTGGCCCAGGATATACCCGGCTGCCGTCCCGGCACCCGCGCCAGCCCCGGTGGCCCCGGCCATCTTCGCGGTATCGAGCTCCATCGTGCTGAACGTCGTGAACCCACCCAGCACGCCGGTCAGGATCGCAGCCTTCAGGAAGCTGCCGTACCGGTCGTGCCATTCGATCGAGAACAGCACCGACAGATAGCCGATCACGAACGCTCCGATCAGGTTGACCGCTACGGTCGACCACGGAATGCCGCCCCTGGCCGGGCTCGTGAGCAATTTGCCGACCAGCCAGCGCAGCAACGAACCGGTGCCACCGCCCAGCGCGACCAGCGCGATATCGCTCAGCACCATAAGGCGTCTGCCGTGGAAACTGCGATGACCATCAGCATCGGCTCCCTGTCCCGTGTCGTTGACGCACTCCCCCGTCCACGACGGCGCGCCGCGCAGCGCGTCCGGCTACGCATCAGCGGGACGGCTGGCTGCGGCCCGGCGGCGTGCGGGGCAGATTAGCGGCGCGCGCGCTCCCCCACAGCATCGGTTTTCCCTGATCCCGTTCGCCGAGGCGGTGCGTCATATCTTTGCGCGGAATCTGCATATCGATGGAGCGATAGGATGACTCGTAATTCCTCCCGGGCGCTGAACAATGCGATCCGTCTTGTCGGCTCCGGCCTGCTCGTGCTGCCCGGCGCGGCTTTCGCCCATCCAGGGCATGAGGCGGCCGGCGGGGGCGGCGTCCAGGGCCTCATGCATCCGTTCACCGGGCTCGACCACGCGCTGGCAATGATCCTCGTGGGCCTGTTCGCCTATCGGCTCGGCGGCCGGGCGCTGTGGATGCTGCCGCTCGCCTTCCTGGCGGCGATGGCGGCGGGCGGCATCCTCGGTTTTGCCGCTCCGGCGACTACCCTGGTGGAGGTCGCGATCGCCCTGTCCGTCATCCTGCTCGGCATTGCCGTGGCGTTCAACATCAAGGCGCCGGTCGCGGTCGCCGCGGGGGTCGTCGGGCTGTTCGCCATCTTCCACGGGTTCGCGCATGGCGCGGAGATGCCGGCCGGTGCCGGCGCGCTGCCCTATGCCGGCGGCTTCCTGCTCGGGACGGCGACGCTGCTTGCGATCGGCCTTGGTGCGGGCGCTGCGCTGACCAACACGGTCGTCGCGCGTGGCGGCCATGCGATGCGTTCTGCCGGAACGATCGCCGCCGTGGTGGGAGTCGGGCTGCTGAGCGGCATCAGCGGCTGATCAAGAAGACGTGCCGGGCGCCGCGCCGCCAGCGTTATGGCGTGGCGGCGTCCCCGGTAACGCCGTGGGTCAGCGCATGGACGCGCAGCCGCGGGAATACCTCTTCCAGCGGCTTGCTGTCGGGCAGCACATAGACATAGCCGCCACCCTTCTGGAACAACGGGCGCAGCTTGCTGCCGTAAAAGGCGCGCGGCACGTTGATGCAGCCAAAGGTGATGCGGTTGTCATCCGGCGTCTCGGACAGCATGCGCTCGCGCCGCTTCTCCTTCTTCGCCGCGTCGGCCGGGATCGGGTGAATGGCGACGCTGTTGGTGTAATCCACCCACAACACCTGCTGCTTGCCAAAGGCATAGCCGAACTTGGCGAGAAAACGCCCCGCCGGCGTGGTCTTTTCCGCCGGGCCCAGATCGCCCAGCTTCTTGCTGCCGACGCCCGGGCTGGCCTCGTCACCGAGCGCGATACCGATCAGCGTCGGCTCCTGGGCAAGCGGCTTACCCTTGGCATCATACAGGATGAGCGATGCCGCCTTCTTGTCGAGGACGACATAGGGGAGCTTGCGATTGTCGCCGGAGGCGAGAACCCAGGACGCGACCAGCCGCGCCTCGGCGGACGGATTGATCTCGACCGGCGCGGCAGAGGCAGCCGCCGGCTTCGCCGCGGCGCGCGCCTTCTTGGCCTTGCCGGCGGACGCCTTCTTCGGTGCGGCGTGCGCCCCCGTCGTCGTCCCGATCATTGTGCCAGTAATCGTCAGCGCCGCAGCGGCACCCATCAAAAACGTCTTGATCATCCGTTCCCAGGTGAAGGGTGGCCGCCCGCCATCGGGCAGCCACCATGTCAGTCATTGCGCAAGATGCGGCGGCTGACGCCCACGGCCTCAGTGGCGCGGGCGCTTGCCCCGACTTTCCTGCTGCATCATCCGCTGCTCGACACCGTCGACCCGGCCGTTCAGCTGGTCGAGCCGCTGCCCGTTCTGCTGCGCCATGCCCGATGCGGCCTGCGCTTCGGCCAGCGCCTGCTTGGCGGTGCTGTCGGTCGCCTGGAGCTGGGTCTCGATCGCGTCGACGCGCTGCGCCACTGGGGCCACCTGTTCGCGCACATAGGATTTGGTCGCACATCCGCCGAGCACGGTGGCTGCCGCCATAATCGCAATTGCGGGGGCTACTTTGGTCATCGCTGGGAGCATTGCTCTTCTTCCATCATTATTAGCCAAGTGACGGAGCCCAAGCTGACACATTCCTGCAATAGAGCAGGCGGCGAATTGGGGCGATCACACGATGAAATGATCTCTTCCTCACCCTACCACTCCTCGTTAACTTAGTCATCGTTAGTATTATTGCTTAGGTTAACTGCACGCCTGAACCAAGGCTGAACCATCTAGGGGCGCGATACTACCTTTTCGAATCGCGCCGCTGCTTCGCGGCAAACGGATCCAAGGGGATCCGCCCGTCGTCCTTGGCCGCCTTCGTCGCCTTGGCCGGCGTCGCGCGATACACGTCGACGCACTTGCGCAGTTCCGCGATCGCCGCACCGCTGCCGTCCAGCGTCAGCTCCTCCACCGGCACGTCGCCGCGCCGCACATGAAGAAAGGCGGAGGTGGCCAGCGTGCGTGGAAAGGCGTCGCCGAAACTGGTCACGAACCCCTTGCGGCCGCTGGCGGCAATCCCGATCGCCGCGCGGTTCGGAAAGGCGGCGCCCGAAAAGCGATAGGTCAGCCGCAGTTCCTCCTTCTCGCGGATCGACGACCAGTTCGGGTTCAGCAGCGTCAGCCGGTTGCTCCCGTCGGTGTCGAGCCCGAACAGCAAGGTCGTCTGCCGCGGTCCGCGATAGGTGCGCGTCAGGAAGCACCCGCTGCGGTCGCTGCTCGGTGCCACCGTCCAGTCGCCGACATCGCGCGTCGCATATTCCTGCGCCGATGCCGCGCTGCCGGCTGACAGGCCGATCGCCATCGCCGGCAGCAACAGCCACGCCCGCTGGCGCCGGCCGCCGGTCGCGGGGCGCCTTGATACGGGGGCCGGGCGGGCAACATCGCGGCGGGCGTGCGGGATGATCGGGACGGCAGGCAACGGGAACTCCTTCGGCTGCAGATGATGCACGGGCATGTTGATGCACACCAACGCACCGGCCGCCATATCATTCCCGTTGATGAACCGCGGCTGGGCGACGCCCCGTGCGCACGGCTCGACCGCCAGCCCCGGCGGGGACCAGCGGTCGTACATCCTTCCTCATCCGGTCAGCGGCAGATCACCTGGTCCTGGTCGATCACCGTGCCCAGCGCCGCACCAGCCCCGGCGCCGATCAGCGCGCCGAGCGGGCTGGAATCGCCGTTGCTGAGCAACCCGCCCAGGATCCCGCCGCTGATGCCGCCGATGATCAGCCCCGTCGTGCCGTCGCTGCGGCGGCAATAATAGCGGCCGTTGTATCCGCGATAGATGCGGTCATACGGCCCCAGCCGGCGGGGCCGGTAATAGCGGCCGTCGCGATAGAAATGGTCGGCATAATACCATGGCTGTCCGGGCGGCGGGCGATTGAAGTCATAGCGTCGCCACTGGTTCCGGTTGCGCCCCCAACCGGGCGGCAACGGCGCGGGCGGGCGCGGACGGGCACCGGGCGGCTGCATTCCTGGCGGACGGGCACCCGGCGGCTGCATTCCCGGCGGACGGGCGCCGGGCCCGCCATCTGGTCGCCACGGATTGCCCGGCGGCGGTCCTGGTGGCGGGCCGCCCTGCGGCGGACGGATGCCCGGTCCGCCCGGGCGTCCGGGCGGGGGTCCTGGGGGCCCCTGCGCCTGGGATGGCAGCGCAAGGACGGTGGTCGCGATCAGGGCTCCGGCGACGATCAGACGCATCTTACTCTCCCAGCGTAATGGCCGGGAGCATCGACCCGACGGGCCGGCTTGCCGATGCGATAATCTACGTACCGGCACACCGGGCAACCACCGCCGCCCGGCGCAGCGCCGGCATCAGCGCGCGGGCTGCTGCTCGAACAGGCGGCGCAGGAACACCGTCTCCACCTCGCGGCGAAGATCATTATTCGGCTTCTTCAGGAAGCCGTGACCCTCGTCGGCGAACAGCACGTACCAGGTCTCGTTGCCGTTCGCGCGCAGCTTCTCGACCACCTGGTCGGACTCAAGCTGCGGCACGCGCGGGTCGTTAGCACCCTGCACCACCAGCATCGGCTTCTTGATGCGATCGACGTTCGTGATCGGCGAGACACGCTCCAGCACGGCGCGCATCTTGGGATCACGCTCATCGCCATATTCGGCGCGGCGATTGTCGCGGCGATAGGCCTCGGTATTCTCGAGGAAGGTGATCCAGTTGCTGATGCCATAACGCTCGACGCCGCCGACCAGGCGATCGGAATAATGCGTCATCACGGCAAGGCTCATATAGCCGCCATAGGATTGGCCATAGACGGCGACGCGGCTGGCATCGAGGTTCGGCTGCTGGCCGATCCAGTCGAGCAGCGCGCCGATGTCCTTCACCGAATCCTCGCGCTTTTCGGCATTGTCGAGGTTGAGGTAGCGCTTGCCATAGCCGTCGCTGCCGCGAACGTTGGGCAGGATCACCGTCGCCTTCAGCACGTCGGCGAAATATTGCGCGCCATAATTCCAGATCGGTCGCGTCTGTGCCTCCGGCCCGCCGTGGATGTCGATGATCACCGGCGTGCGCGTGCCCGCCGGCACGCCCTTGGGACGATAGACGAATGCAGGCACGGACAGGCCGTCGAACGACTTGAAGCGGATGAGCTCCGGCTCGGCGAGCTGCGCGGGATCGAGATCGCCCAGTTCCGACGTGGTCCAGCGCGTCAGCTCCCCGCCATCGACGTCCCAGCTCCACACGTCCCCGGCCGAGGTGGCGGAGGTCAGGCCGATCGCCAGCTGCTTGCCATCGGGCGAGAATTTCAGCGCCGTCAGCACGCCCTTGGGCAGCGTCGGCTGCGGCAGCGCGCGCCGCGTGATCCGATCCTGCACGACGACGCGCGAGAAACCGTCCTCGTTCACCGCATAGGCCAGCACGCGGCCATCGTCGGTCAGGTCATAGCTTTCGACGTCCCACGTCAGCCCCGGCGTCAGCACCACCTGCGCGCCGGTGGCGAGGTCGATCTCGACCAGCTGGCGCGTGTCGTTGCCGCGGTCGGAGATGGCGATGATCTTCTTGCCGCCCGGCAGATAGCGCGGCGATTCATACACCGCCGCTTCCGCCTTGGGCGCGATACGCCGCGCCTTGCCGGTGGCGAGATCGAGCTCGAACAGCTGGTCCTCGCGGTTGGACAGGCTGCGCACGAAGATCAGCCGCGACTTGTCCGGCGCGATATCCGCCGGGGCCACTGCGCCATCCGCCTGATACAGCGTGCGCGGCGTGCCGCCCGCCTTGGGATCGACGCCGAGGATCGTATAGGCGGCGCTGCCCTTGGTCGCGCGCGCCCAGGCGAGGAGGCTGCCGTCCTTGCTGAACACCGGCGATCCGTTGCGCGTGCCCGCCTGCGTCAGCTGCTGCGCCGTGCCGGTCAGGCCGCGGGTGTACAGCTGGAACCATTCGTCACCGCCGGTGTCGCGCGTCATCACGAAGCGGTCGGTGCCGGGGATGACGGTGGCGCTGGCGATCGGCTCCGCGCCGAAGGTGACCTGCGTGCGCGTCGCGCCGGGCTTCGCCACATGATGCAGCTGCTGCGTCGCGCCGAACCGCGTCGCGATCAGCATCGAGCCATCCGGCAGCCAATCCTCGAACTGCGCCGCGCGGCTGTTCTGGTAGCGCTGCACCGCCTCGCGCACATCGGCCGGGATTTCGGGCACGCCCGACAGCGTGGCGCTGCCCACCTGCCGCTGGGCGACTGGCTGGGCGCCGGCGGTCTGCTGGCCGATGGTCTGGGCGGACGCGCCGGCGGCGAGCGCGGCGAGCGTGAGCGAGGCAGCGAAGTGCTTGAACATGCGCCCCTGATCGAACAGCAAGTGTCCCAGCGTCAAGCCGTCGTGGCGGTCCGGGACGCAGCGGCGCTGGCCCCTGCCGCCACCCGCTCCCCACCGATCCAGGTGCCGCGCGGCCGGAAGTTCGCGCCCAGCCAGGCAAGGTCGGCGCGCATCCCCGGCCGCAACGCGCCGCGATCGCCCAGCCCCAGGAAGGCGGCCGGCGCGCCCGACGCCATCATCGACGCATCCGCCACATCCAGCCCCAGCAGCCGCACCGCATTGCCGACCGCCGTCGCCATGTCGAGCGCCGATCCCGCCAGCGTGCCATCCTCCTCGACGCACACGCCCTGCTCGATGCGGATCGTCTTGCCCTGCAGCACGAAATGATCGGCATCGGTCCCGACCGGCGGCATGGCATCGGTGACCAGCATGAACCGGTCATGCGGCCGTGCGGCAAGCGCGATGCGAAGCGCGGCCGGCGCGACATGCCGCCCGTCGACGATCAGCCCGGCATAGGCCGTCTGGTTCTCGATCGCGGCACCCACCACGCCGGGCTTGCGATGGTGCAGCGGGGACATGGCGTTGAACAGATGCGTGACGCCCGTCACCCCGGCATCGAACGCGCCGCGCATCGTCGCATAATCGGCGTCGCTATGCCCCGCCGCAACGATCACCCCCGCCGCCACCAGTTCGCGAATATGCGCCGTCGTGGTCATCTCCGGCGCCAGCGTCACCAGCGTGCGCCCATGCGTCAGGCTGGACAGAAGCGCGATCTTCTCCGCGTCCAGCCGGGTGAAATGCGCCGCATCATGCGTGCCGCGCCGGCGCGGGTTGAGGAACGGCCCCTCGATATGGATGCCCAGCACGCCGGGCACGCCGTCCGCGATCGCCTGCTCGGTCGCGCGCATCGCGCAGTCGATCTTGTCGATCGTGTCGGAAATCAGCGTCGGCAGGAAACCGGTCGTCCCGAACCGCGCATGCGCCGCGCCGATGGTGGCGATCGTCGCCACGCTGGGATCGTCGTTGAACAGGACGCCGCCGCCGCCATTCACCTGCGTGTCGATGAACCCGGGCAGCAGCCACCCGCCCCCCAGGTCGACCCGCTCCGCGCCGGCGGCATCGGTGCCGGCATCCGCGACACGGCCGCCCTCGATCAGCAGCCGGTCGGCGACGCGCGCCTCGCCGAGCACGACCGTGCCGTTCTCGAACAGGATCTTGCTCATCGCGTCTCGGTCACTTTCCTCAAATGCGGCGGCGCGTCGGGGTCGTTCCCGCGCGCGATCGCCAGCGCATTCACCATCCGGTAAAAGCTCTGGATCTGCAGGATCGGCTCCAGCACCGGGTCGCAGGCAAGGGCCGGCAACACGCCCTTCCCCCCGGCATCCGCCAGCAATGTGACCGCGCCGCGCTCGGCGAACAAGGCCGCGGCGTCGCGCACGTCGTCGCCGCTCGCATCCGACCTGGCAAAGCCCAGTACCGGAAAGCCGCGCCCGACGATTGCCATCGGCCCGTGCCGCACCTCGGCTGCGGAAAACGCCTCGGCATGCAGCCCGCAGGTTTCCTTGAACTTGAGCGCCGCCTCCAGCGCCACGGCATAGCCATAGCCGCGCCCCAGCACGAACAGGTCACGCGCGCCGACCAGCGGCGGGATCGCCGCGCCCCAGCGCAGCGCAAAGGCGCGCGACAGCGCATCGGGCAGCGCCGCCAGCCGCTCCTGCAACGCTGCGTCTCCCGCCCATGTTGCTGCCAGCGCGGCCTGCGCGACCAGCGTCGTGATATAGGATTTGGTCGCCGCGACCGATCGCTCCGGCCCGGCGCACAGCGGCAGCACCTCGTCGGCGCACGCCGCCAGCGGCGATTCCTCGTCATTGACCATCGCGACGACCAAGGCGCCACCGGCCTTGTAGGCCGCTGCCGTCGCCAGCAGGTCGGGGCTGCGGCCCGATTGCGAAATCGCCAGGCACAAGGCGCCCTTGGCCTTCAGCGGCGCGCGATACAGCGACGCGATCGACGGCGCGGCGGAGGCGACGGTGATCCCCGTCTTGGTCTCGAACAGATATTTGCCGTACGTCGCCGCATGATCGGATGATCCGCGCGCGCAGGTGACGATGAACGGCGGCGGGTCGCGCTGCAATCGCGCCGCCAGCCGCGCGATCGTTGCGCTGTTGCGCGCCAGGAAGCGGGCGGCGGCTTCGGGCGCCTCGCCTGCCTCGTTGTGCATCAACGTGCCCGCCGGATCGGCCTTGGCCGGCGGGGCGGCGATCGGCACCGGGCGCATGGTGGCAGGTCGGCGCAGCGCGGCGCGCAGCCGCGCCACTTCCTCCCAGTCGGTGGTGCGGGCAAGCTCGCTTTCAAACCCCAGCCGCAGCGCCGGGGCCCAGGCGACACGCGGGCGGGATGCGGCGGCATGAACCGCGCGAACGCCGGTCTCCTCGACCAGCGCGGCGACGTCTGTCGCCCGGATCGTACCGCCCGCCATGATCTCCACCCGGTCGCCCGCCTGCGCGCGCATCCGGCCAATGGTGGCCGCCCCTGCCGCCGCGGTGCGGGCGCCACCGGACGTCAGGATGGTGGCGATGCCAAGCGCGGCGGCGATCTCCACCGCAGCCACCGGGTCGGGCAGCAGGTCGACCGCGCGATGCAGCGTCACGTCCATGCCGACCGCGCCGGCGACCATCTCCTCCAGCAACGCCACGTCCAGCTCGCCGTCGGGGGTCAGCGCGCCGATTACCACGCCGCTCAGGCCCTCGGCACGCGCGACATCGATATCGTGCAGCATCGCGGCACGCTCCGCCGCATCATAGGAAAAATTGCCCTCGCGCGGCCGGATCATCGCGCGCACCGGGACCGGCGATTGTGCCGCTTGCCGCAGCAGGCCTGGCGTCGGCGTCAGCCCGCCCAGCGCCAGCGACGAACATAGCGCGATGCGGTCGGCGCCGCCGGCGATGGCCGCGGCCAGCCCTGACGCATCGTCGACGCGGATTTCGATCAGGACGTTACTCATGCCCTCAGCCTTCCGTCCGCTGCGCCGGAACGCCGCGCAGCGTATGGCGGCGCCACCTGCCCGATAAGCGTCCCCGCCGTAATAGCGGATATGCGCATCCGCAGCGCTGCTTAGGCTTCGGGCGTTCATGCCGCCGAGTTATGACTCCAGGCACCCTCCTCCTGCGCCGCTCCTGCGCTGCTCCTGTGCCGCCTGCGGGTTGCCTTCCGCGCGAACGCCCGCCTAATCAGTGGCCATGATCGCGCGCGACACCGGACCATGCCGCCATGCGCCGTGATGCACGCGCCCGGCGGGAAGCGCTGCTGGAGGCCGCCGCGGCGTGTTTCGACGCCGACGGCTTCGGTGTCCCGCTGGAGGATATCGCTGCGCGCGCCGGCGTCGGGCGCGGCACCCTGTATCGCAATTTCAAGGATCGGCTCGACCTCGCCTTCGCCATCTTCGAACGGCAGGTGTCCGCGTTCGAGGAACGGTTCGATCCCACCATGCCGATCGCGCAGCTGTTGCCGCTGCTGGTGCGCGACGGGCTGTTCTCCTGGCAGCTGTTCACCCGCCTCCGGCTCGACATGCAGCTGTCGCGCGACAATCTCGCCGCCTTCGCCGCGCTCGGCGACCGGCTGGAACGGCTGTTCGCCACGGCGGTGGAACGCGCCATCGCGGCGGGGGAGCTCAGGCCCGACGTCACCGCCCGCCACCTCGTCACCGCGATGCGGATGATGTCGGGCTTCATCGTCGACAAGCAGGTGAATGACGCCGTGGAGGCGGAAATTGCCGAGGCGCTCGATCTCCTGCTGCGCGGCCTCGCCCCGCGCTAGCGGGGGGATCAGCTACCCGCCGGGCTGCTCCCCGCCTGCCACCGGCGCCCATCCCAGCCCCAGCGCCTTGTTCACCGCGACGAAGCTGTTGGTCAGCTGTGCCTTGGCCTGCGCCACCGCCATCGCTGCGGACAGTCGCTGCCGCTCGACATCGAGCTGGTCGATCAGCGTGCTGGTGCCCGCCTCCACCCGCTGCCGGTTCAGCGCGGCGGCGCGCGATGCCGATTGCTCGGCGCTCGCCAGCCGCGCCAGCTGCCGCCGGGTGGCGGCGAAACGCGACAGGCTGGTCTCCGCATCCTGCAACGCGGCCAGCACGGTCTGGCGGTAATTGGCCTCTGCCTCGTCGCGCTGTGCTTCGGACTGGCGGACGGCGGCGGCGGTGCGCCCGAAATCGAGGAACGACCAGCTGATCTGCGGCGCCAGCAGCGTCGTCAGATTGCCCGGGTCCAGCACATCGCCGGGCGACGTACCACCCATGCCCAGGATCCCCATGAACCGGATCGCGGGATAGCGTTTCGCCTCGTTCACCCCGATTGCGGCGGTGCTGGCGGCAAGTGCTCGTTCGGCGGCACGGATGTCGGGCCGACTGGCGATCAGCGCGGCGGGATCGCCCACCGCCACCTTGGCCGGGGGCAGCGGCACCGGCACCGGCGCGGCGAGCGTCGCATCCAGCGCGCCGGGCGTACGGCCGGTCAGCAACGCCAGCACGTCGCGATATTCGTCCGCCTGCGCGGTGAGCGGGATCGCCTGCGCCTCCGTGCTTTCCAGGTCGGTCTTCAGCCGTTCGACCTGCAGGGCCGACACCGTGCCCGCCGCCAGCCTTTGCTCCATCAGCGCCAGCGACTGGCGCTGGAGCTCGGACGAGCGGGCGTTAAGCGCGATACGCTCCTGCGCATCGCGATAATTGACGTACGCCTGCGCCACCTGCGCGGTCAGGCTGACCTGTGCATCCGCCAGATCGGCGTAACGCTGCCCGACCGCGGCGCGCGATTGTTCGATCCCCCGGCGCACCCCGCCGACCAGATCGGGCTCCCACGAGGCATTCAGGCCAAGGTTGTAGAAATCGAGGCCATTTGACTCCGATCCTGACCCGCCACCGGCCGATCCCCCGCTATTGTCGGCCAGATCGATGCCGGGCAATTGGGCGCGCAAATAGGTGCCATTGGCGCTGATGCTCGGCGCCTGATTGGCGCGTTGCTGCCGCGCCTGCGCCTGCGCCTGCCGGATCCGCGCCTCTGCCGCAGCGATGCTCGGGCTGTTCGCCAGCGCGTCATCGACCAGCCGGTCGAGCGTCGCATCGCCTAGCGTCTCCCACCACCGCGCGACCCCCGGCGCCGGCACCGCCGCCTCGTTTCCACGGACGAACTGCCCCCGCGCCGCGGCATCGGTGCCGACCGCCGGCGGCCCCTTATAATCCGGCCCGACCGTGCAGGCGCCGAGCAGCAGGAGGCAGAGCAAAGCAGATGAGCGCATCAGTGCATCGCCGCTGGCGCGGCGTCCTTGGGCAGGGGACGAAGGAACAGGACCAGCGGCAGCACGATCAACGTACCCACCGCCATGATCCAGAAGATATCGTTATAGGCGATGACCAGCGCCTGCGCCTGAACCTGCTGCGCGATCATGCCGAGTGCTGCGGGGGTGCTGCCGAGCGACTGGCTGAGCCCGCCGACATAATCCTGCACCATCGGCGAATTGGCGTTCAGCGTTTCTTCCATCCGGCGCGAGTGCAGCCACAGCCGCTGCTCCTGCAGGATCGAGATGCCGGCCAGCGCGAAACTGCCGCCCAGGTTGCGCACCGCGTTGAACAATCCCGATGCATCGCCGGCGTCGGCCGCGGGCACGGATCGCACCACTGCCTGGCTCAGGAACAACATGCCCAGTATCTGCCCCACGCCGCGCATCAGCTGCGACACGGTGAAGTCGCCGCCGCTCGTCTCGGTGGTGAGGCCGGAGTCGAGAAAGGCAGATCCCGCCATGATCAGCAGTCCCGCGCCCACCGCCAGCCGGATATCGACGCTGCGCAGCAGGAACGGCACGATCGCCATCATGACCAGGCTGGGCAGGCCCGACAGCAGCACGACCTTCCCCGATTGCAGGGCATTGTAGTCCGCCAGTGCGGCCAGGAACTGCGGGATGACGTAGGACGTGCCGTACAGCACCATGCCGAGCACCAGTCCCATCAACGCGACCGAGCCGAACTGACGATCGAGTAGCAGGCTGAGCTTGATGATCGGCCGCGTCGCCGTGCGCTGCCCGATGAACAGCAGCACGAAGCCGACCAATGACACCAAGGCCATCAGCCGGATCAGGCCGGAATCGAACCATTGTTCGCGCTGCCCGTCCTCCAGGAAGACGGTGAGGCCGCCCAGCCCGAGGGTGAGGCCAGCGATGCCCAGCCAGTCGGCATTGCCCAGCTCGGTCATGTCTGCCTTTTCATGCTTCAGCCCGACGAGCAGCATGGTCACCAGCACGGCGCAGATCGGCACGTTGATGAAGAAGGCATAGTGCCAGCTGACATTCTCGGTCAGCCAGCCGCCGACCAGCGGGCCCACCACCGGGCCGAGGATCGCGGTCACCCCGAACAAGGCGATGCCGATCGGTTGCTGGCGCGGCGGCAGGCGCTGCGCGATGATCGTCTGCGCCGTCGGGATCATCGCGCCGCCAGTGAAGCCCTGCCCCACC
>NZ_QQWW01000026.1:0-23224 GCF_003950435.1 Sphingomonas sp. ABOLG | reverse complement strand
GTACTGCCACGACGCTGACGATGATCATCATCGTCAGCGTCGTGGCAGTACCGCATACGACCGAAAACAGCGTGAACAGCCCCGCCGCGGTCAATAGGAACGTGCGAAGCCCCAGCAGCCGCTGCAGCCATGCCGCCATCGGGATGACGACGATCTCCGCCACGAGATAGGCGGTGGCGACCCATGTCCCTTCGGTGCCGCTGGCGCCGATCTCGCCCTGGATGACGGGCAGCGCGGAATTGACGATGGAGATATCGAGCGTCGCCATCAGCGCGCCTAACGTGCCGGCCGCGACCGCCACCCACGCCGACACATCGGCGCGTTCAGGTGGCGCCGCCGCTGGCGAGATCGCCGCGCTCGCCATGCTCAGCGGCTCCGTTCCGACAGCCGCTTCTGCTCCGACCGGATCTGATCCAACTGTCCCTTGGCGCTGCGCGTGTCGACCGTCACCGTCACCGACAGGCCCGGCACCAGCAGGCGACGCGCGGCGGGGCTCGCCTCAAGCGCGATCCGCACCGGCACCCGCTGCACGATCTTGGTGAAATTGCCGGTCGCATTTTGCGGCGGCAGCAAGGAGAATTGCGCGCCCGTTCCTGGCGACAGGCTGGCGACGCGTCCGGGCAGCTCAGTACCGTCAAGGGCGTCAACCTTGATCGTCGCCGGCTGGCCCGGACGCATCAGGGCGAGCTGCGTTTCCTTGAAATTGGCGGTCACATAAATCTGGCGCAGCGGCACCACCGACATCAATCGCGTCCCGGCCGTGGCGAACTGGCCGACCGTCGCGGTCCTGTCGCCGATGCGACCTGCCACGGGCGACCGCATTACCGTCGACGACACGTCCACGTTCGCCGCCGCCAATTGTGCCGCGGCACCCTGCCGCTGGGCGCGGGACTGGCCGATCTGCGCCTCCAGTGTCGCGACCTGGCGCTGCTGCGCGGCAAGCGCCGCGGCCTGCGCGCGTGCATTCGCCGCCGACTGATCGGCCGCAGCGCGCAGCTGGGCGAGTTGCTGCCGGCTCTCGGCGCCGGACTTGGTGAGCGGCGTATAGCGGCGCACCTCGTCCGCATCGTAACGTGCCTTGGCCTGCGCCGCGGCGAACTGGGCCTGCGCCTGCTCAATCGCCGCGCGCTGCTGCGCAATCTGGGCACGGCTGGCGTTGGCACTCGCCTCCGCCTGCGCGATCTGCGCTTCGGCTTGCGCCGCCTGCGCGCGGTAGGATCGCGGATCGATCCGGACGAGCGGCTGCCCCGCAGTCACGTCCTGGTTGTCGGCAACGAGCACCTCGGCGACATAGCCGCTCACCTTGGGCGCGATGGTGACCAGATCGGCCCGGATGTAGGCGTCGTTGGTCTCCTGCATGAATTTGCCGCTGGTCTGATAACGCACCAGCCACAGCACGCCGCCGAGTATCGCTGCCAACAGCATTAGAAGAAGAATCAGGCGGGCGCGTCCGCTGAGGCGACGGCGCGGCGTTGTCTCACCCTGTGCCTCCGGCGTCTCGATGATCGACGTGTCGCCGGCGGTCTGATGTGGTTGGTCGCTCATGAGGCCTTTTCATGCTGCCGATGCCGCGGCGCTATAAGCGGACATTCTGTCCGCTATCAACCCGCCACGCGGCAACATCACCCAACATGGTTTGCTCGCCACGGTCAGTTGTTCCCCAGTCGCCATGACCCGTGCGACCGTAAGCGCGATAGACGCGTTCTTTGGGCAGCTCCCTCGATCAAGCAGGTTTTCGTGGTTCGTACCTTCCGGCAAATTCTTCTGCTGCTGCTGATTGTCGCGGGGGCCCCGGCCGTCGCACCCGCGCAGGAAACCGCCCCATCGAACAGCACCGCGCCTGCAGTACCGGCCGATCCTTTCGGTCGTGAAACACCGCGCGCCGCGGTCACTGGCCTGATCGAGGCGCTGGCCAAACGCGATTACGCGCGGGCGGCCAATTATTTCGACCTGCCGGTGCAGCAGGATCCGCGCGTTCTGGACGGCGCGTCGGAGCTTGCGCGTCGTCTGCAGCGGCTGCTCGATAGCGGCGGGTCGCTGACGCCCTTTGCCGGCCTGTCCAACGAACCCGGCGGCAGGATCGACGACAATCTGCCGGTCGACCGTGAACTGGTCGGCGACCTGCGGATCGGTGAGGGCGAGGCGCCGATCTTCCTGGTCCAGCGCGAGGCCGACGGGCGGCGCGTCTGGCAAATTTCACACGACACGATCCGCCGGTTGATGACGGTCCCAGCCGCGCAGGTCGTGCCGCTTCAGCCGACCGCCGTGCCAAGCGTCACCGTGGCGGGTGCGCCGGCGGAGGATTGGGGGCTGCTCGTTGGCATCGCGGCGCTCAGCTTCGTTGTTCTTCGGTTGCTCGCCACGCTGGCGCTGACGCTGATGCGGCGCGGCATCACCGATCCTGATTCCAGCGGCGTGTACCGTTTCTTCCACGCCGCGCTGCCGCCCTTGAGCCTGTTCATCGCGGTCATCGCCTTTTACGGCTGGGCGGAGCGGCTGGAGGTGGCGATCGTCGCCCGGCAGACGCTGCTTCGTTACGCCGGCGGTGTCGCGGCGATTGCCTTGGTATGGTTCGGGCTGCGACTGGTCGACGCAATCGCCGACGTCACGATCGCGCGCATGACACGGCGCGCACGACGCCAGGCGGTGTCGGTCGTCACCCTGCTGCGTCGCGCGGCCAAGATCCTGCTGCTGGTGTTCAGCATCGTCGCGGTGCTCGACACGTTCGGGATCGATGTGACCACCGGCATTGCTGCTTTGGGTATCGGCGGTATCGCGCTTGCGCTCGGCGCGCAGAAGACGGTCGAAAATCTTGTGGGCAGCGTCACGGTCATTGCGGATCGTCCGGTGCAGGTCGGTGATTTCTGCCGCGTCGGCGATGTCGTCGGGACCGTTGAAGACGTGGGGATCCGTTCCACCCGCATCCGCACCAACGATCGCACGATCGTCACCATCCCCAACGGCGATTTCTCGTCCCGCCAGATCGAGAACTTTGCCAAGCGCGACCGCTTCCTGTTCAATCCGGTGATCCGGCTCGATTACGACACCCCGCCCGACAAGATTCGCGCAGCCGTCGACCTGATCGAGGGGGCGCTGAAAGGCCACGACAAGGTGCTGCAGGACGGCCCGCGCGCCAGGTTCACCAATTTCGGCGAGAACGCGCTGGAGGTGGAGATCTTCGCCTATATCGCGGTCAGCGACTTTGGCGAAAGCACCGTCATCCGGCAGGACCTTTTGCTGTCGATCTATGAGGGGCTGAACGATGCCTCCATCCGGCTGGCGGTACCCGCGCGGCGGCTGTTTTTCGCCAATGATGATCGCGCAGAGGCCAGCGATGGTGCCGGCGAGGCACCATCAGGCGATCTCGACCGTTCTTCATCATCTTCTACTCGGAATGGGGTGACATGATGAAAGCAGCGGACGTCTTCACCACGTTGGATATCGAGCTGAAACCCGATCCCTCCCGCACCGTGATCCGCCCGTTCAGCTTCGACTATCCCGACGACATGGCGGACGGGCGCCCCGCGCGCATGAAACAGGTTGCGCAGCGGCTGCTGTCGCTGCCGCCAGCACTGCGCGCCCGGATGCGCATGCTGCTGGCCGTGCCGATGCACGAACGCCATCGCAACGCCGACGAAACCTTCCTGCGCCGCTATGACGAGGTTGCCGCCTCCCTTGACCTCAACGGTACCATCGACAGCACGGACCGACTTCTGATCGGAGCATATTTCAGCCAGGAATATGCCTTCGAATCCGCCGCATTGTTCAATCCCAGCATCATCCGAGTCCCCGACGCCAGCCCCGATGATGAGGCGATGCCCTTCCTCCTGTCGCTGCGCGGGATCGGCGAAGGTCATATCTCCTCCGTGACGTTCCGAACCGGCACCTGGGACGGCAGCGACCGCATCGAGGTCAATCCGGCCAGCCAACACGGCATCCCGCCCCGCATCGATCATGAGCATGATGGCTGGACGCGTCTGTTGTGCAGCGACAGCGACGACGTGTCCGAGACCGTGCTGTTCCCGGTGCTGCCGAGCCAGCGTTCCGGGATCGAGGATCTCCGAATGGTGAACTTCACCGATGATGATGGTGCCCGAAGCGTCATCGGCACCTATACCGCTTATGACGGCATGCACGCCCGCGCCGAGTTGCTGCGCGGGGTTGACCTGCGCACGGTGGAGATGCGCGCGCTGACCGGCCGCTTGGCCCCATACAAGGGAATGGCGCTGTTCCCGCGGCGGATCGATGGCAAGTTCGTCATGCTGGGTCGCCAGGACAATGAGAATATCTGGTTGCTGCGCTCTGACCGGCTCGACCATTGGGACGAGGGGCAGCAGATCATGGGACCGAAATACCCGTGGGAGTTCGTTCAGATGGGGAATTGCGGCTCCCCGATCGAGATTGACGAGGGCTGGCTGGTATTCACCCATGGCGTCGGGCTGGTGCGCGGCTACAGCATCGGCGCGTGCCTGCTGGACAAGGCGGATCCATCGCGGGTGCTGCTGCGCACGGCATCGCCGCTGCTGTTCCCGAGCGCGGAGCAGCGCGGTGGCTATGTGCCCAACATCACCTATAGCTGCGGCGCGCTGCTCCACAAGCGGCGCATCCTGCTGCCCTACGCGATCGGTGACGAATATAGCGCCTTCGCCATCGGCAACGTCGACGACCTGCTATCGGTTATGGTCAAGGCCTGACGCGCGATCAGAGGTTGGTCGGCACCGCTGCGGTGGATTCCCGCACCACGAGCCGCGCCGGCACCTCCACCGGCGCACGGTCGCGGGCGTCCGCGGCGGTGGTGATCAGCAATTCGGCGGCACGCGCCGTCACCTCGGCGATCGGCTGCGCGATGGCGGTGAGCGGCGGATGATGGAAGCGGACGACGGGCGTGTCGTCGAAGCTGACCACGGACAGGTCGCGCGGTACATCCATGCCGCAGTCGCGCGCCTCCGCAATCGCGGCGAGCGCCATCTGATCGTTACTCGCGACGATGGCCGTGGCGCCGGTCTCGATCAGTTGCTTCGCCGCCGCGATGCCGGAGGCATAGCTGAAATCGCCGTTCGCCAGCAGGCCATCGGCGGAAAGCCCCGCCGTCTCCATCGTCCAGCGCCATCCCTCGATCCGCCAATGGCTTAGCTCATAGTCGGTGGGTCCCGCGATGAAGCCGATACGCCGGTGCCCCAGTCCGACGAGGTGCATCGTCGCATCGCGCGCCGCCACCTCGTCACCCATCGTCAGCCGGAACCCGCCCCCGTCACGCAGCGACCCGATACGCGCAAAGGCGATCCCCGCCTTTTCCAGCAGGTCGGTGATCATCGGGTTGTGCGAATGGGGCGGTGTCAGGATCACGCCATCGGGTTGCAGCGCGGCGAGCGCGGCCGACAACTCCCGCTCGATATGGTCGCTGTGCGTGTCGACCAGCTCAAAGATCATGCGATAGCCATGCTGCGCGCAGGTCAGCATCCCGCCGAGCAGCATCTGGTCGATCCAGTCCGACCCCTCGCGCTTGCGCCAGTCCGCAATCGTGCGATCGCGATCGTTCAGCGCCAGCAGAAGATAGGATCGCGAACCGCCCATCCGCTGCGCCGCGATTGACGGCACATAACCGAGCGCCGCGATCGATTCCTGCACGCGTTGCATCATCTCGGGCCGCACATTGGGCTCCTTGTTGATGACACGGCTGACCGTCTGCAACGACACCCCCGCATGGGCGGCGACATGCTTAATGGTGACCGACTGCCGGCGACGCCCCATGACGATCCTCAGGCAGCGGTCTGGCGCGCGCCGGCGCAATAGCGGGCGACATAATCGGCATGGGCCGGCAAGCCATTGACCGTGCGCGTCACCTGGGCACGCAGCGTCTGAAGCAGCCGCGCCAGTTCCTCGTCGGTCAGCTTGTCGGTGATCGGATGCCAGGCATGCGGCTCGATCCCCTGCCCCAGCAGCACCTGCAGCCAGCTATGCTCCGCGAACAATTCCTCGTTGCGGCGGAACACACGCGCCGTGTCGCGGAACAACTCGATCTTCTGTTCGAGACTGTCGGGGATCGGCATTGCGGCGCATTGCCGCCAGAACGCGCTGTCGCGCCGGTCGGTGGCCTTGTAATGCAGGATCAGGAAGTCGCGGACCTGCACCATGTCGGCGTGCTGCTGATCATTGAACTCGGCAATGTCGCGCGGGCTGATCGGTCCGGCTGCCGGCATCATCCGGATCAACCGCAGGACGGCGCGCTGGATCAGGTGGATGCTGGTGGACTCCAGTGGCTCCATGAACCCGCCCGACAGGCCGACGGCAACGCAATTGCGATGCCATTGGCGACGCCGCACCCCTGTGGTGAAGCGCAGGTGATTGGGCTGCGTCAGCACCTCACCCTCGACGTTGCCGAGCAGCCGTTCCAGCGCGTCTTCGCGTGACAGATAGCGACTGCACCACACGATGCCGTTTCCGACCCGGTGCTGCAGGGGGATGCGCCACTGCCATCCGGCATCATGGGCCATGGCACGGGTGTAGGGCACCGCCGGCCCCACGCTCGCCGTTTGCACCGCGATCGCGGAATCGCACGGCAGCCAATGGGTCCAGTCATCGAAGCCGGCGTGCAGCGCGCCCTCGATCAGCAGGGCGCGAAATCCTGTGCAGTCGAGGAACAGGTCGCCGGCGATCGCCGTGCCATCCTCCAGCACCAGCGCCGCGATGTCTCCGCTGTCGCCATCCAGCTGTACCGTGGCGATCTTGCCCTCGATCCGTACCGCCCCGTCGCGCTCCGCCATCCCGCGCAGGAACTTCGCATAGAGGCCGGAATCGAGCTGGTAGGCATAGTTCAGGCGATCGTCAGGCAGATGCGCGAACTTCCCCGCGAGCGCCGCCTGGAGCTCAACCGAATAATCGCCAAATGGCGCTTGATGCCCCTTGGCGCGCCCAGCGAGCCAGAAATGCTGAAATCCCGCTGCCCAATGATCCTTGCCGGTCAGGCCAAAGGCGTGAACGTAGCGATCGGTGCCGTTGCGCCAGCCATCGAACACGATGCCCAGTTTGAAGGTGGCATTGGTCGCCGCCATGAACTCGGCTTCGTTGATGCCGAGCAAGCGATTGAAGCCGACGATCGGCGGGATCGTGCTTTCGCCGACGCCGATCGTTCCGATCGCCTCGGATTCGACCAGCGTCACTTGCGCCGCGCGGCCCATGGTGCGCGCGATCGCCGCGGCGGCCATCCAGCCGGCGGTGCCACCGCCCGCGATGACGATCCGACGCGGCGTCACTTACTGAGCTGCCGCAACAGGAAGCCGCGGATTCGCCCGGCCGTTTCAGGATCAAGCGGGCCGAGCACGCTTTGTGCCTGCGCCGGAATGTGCGCACGCGGAAGATTGGGGTCACCGAACACGTAATAATCGAACATGTCGCGCCAATAGGCTCGTTCGTCAGCCGGCAACTCGCGAATGGACATGATCGCATGGTTCAGCGCGTCCTGCGGTTGCCCCAACCAGCGCGGCGTTTCCCGCCACCAATAATTTACCAGCACGTTGAAGGGCTCGAGGCCCTCCACGTGATGCCACCAGAGCGACGGTATGTAGAGCGCGTCGCCCGGCTCCAGCACCACGGTCTGCGCCGCTTCCGCCGCCTGCGCGAAACGCGGATGCGCGGCGAGGTCGGGATTGTGGAAATCAACCATGCTGACCGCGCGGCCGGCCGGCGTGTTGTCGATCGGTCCCAGATACAAATTGCGGAACTGCTCACGCGAAAACAGCGTGAAGCGCCGCCGTCCCACTGCCACGCAGGCCAGATTGTGCGGAAAATCGTTGTGCGCGGCGATGCGCGTTCTGGTGCCGATCCAGATGCTCTTCAGCAGATCGCGATCACCGAGCGCGAGCGGATTGTCGCTGGTCAGGCCAGAGAAGAAAGCCTCCATGTCGATCGACGCAAGGTAGATCGGCGGGGCGTCCGGCTGGTCCTCGACGCTGGCGATGTGGCGGAAGATGTCGTGCAGCTTGCCCCGCCCGACGCGAAAGTTCATCGCCATCGTGTCGTCGTAGAACAGCCGCCCTCCGCTGCCCGGCTGGCCCACGGACACGGTGAAGGCGACGTCCTTGGCGCGTGCCGCGATATAGTCGCGCGCGGCCTGTGCGGATTGCTGCCCCGCCTGCACCAGCGGCCAGTCACGCACCAGGCCGCGCACGACGAAGGGGGCGGTGGCATCCCGCAATGCCGCATCTAGCGCGGCCGCATCGGCAACCGAGCGCTCGGGCACCGCCGCCATGCGCGCAAAGATGCCGGGCGATGCGGCCGGATCAGCCATGGCCGTCGCGCTTGTTCTTGCGCGCGACGAGCGCCCGCAGGTTGCCGAGCGAGGCGAGGGCCATGAAGATTGGCATCAGATGGCCCTCTCCATGAAGCTCGGTCAGCGCCGCGCCGTCGAGTGCGCGCAACCGGCCTTCGTCGATCACGTGAAAGCCGACCAGTCGGTGCGTCGAACCATCGTTCAGCGTCACTTCAAGGGTCAGCGGCTCGAGAAGATCATGCCGGCGAAGCGCGGCGAAAAATGCCGCCGACTCCTCAAAACCGGTATGCAGCGCACCGAGCCGGTCGGCAATCGTTTCGAGAAATGGCGTCGGCGTACCTTCCGGCTCGAACACGCGCACGCCCTCTTCGCCAGCAATGCGCGGGCTGCCGAGGTCGATATGGACCTGTCGCGCTCCGGACGCGTCGGGGCCACCGATCAGGAAGGGCTGCACATCCAGCGCGAGCGGCACGTAATCGGCGTCCCAGCGCGCGCCCTCCAGGAACAGATTTTCTGCGGTCTCAAAGCCGAAGATTGCGTGCGCGGTGAAATCGTCACGCTCCGCATTCAGCCGGAAGAGAATTGGGTAATGCTGCTGCGCATCGCGGAACTCCGCCGGCATGACGACGCTGGTCATCACGCCGTCACCCAGTGCTACGTCGCGATCGATGCGGACGCGCAGGTCGCGATGGGCCTCGGGGGTCAGAATGGCGTGATGGGGGTTCATGCGATGATCTCGTTCTGCCGATCTGCGCGCAGGGCGTCGAGATAGGCACGATTGGTGGGAAGGCTGGCCGCAAGCGCGCGCGCGCGCTGCGCCGCCTGCCGGAGTGCGGCGCTCGCGGCGGGCACGCCCTCGATCCGCATGGGACCGGGCGGGGGCGGCGCCATGCCCATCCCGTACAGCACATATTGATAGCTGGCCGCGGGAAACACCTCATCCACCATGCCAAGGTCGTGCCCGCTGGGTGGTTGCTCACGCCAGATCGCCAGCAGACCGGAAAGGCTAGGCGGGATCGACGCGCGATCGCGATTGTCGCGCCAATAGGGCTGGTCGCGGTCGCTGAGCACGTAGTGAAGTTTCAGGAAGTCGACGATGCGGTCCCAGCGATAGCGGAACAGTGCGTTGAACCGGTCGGCATGCGCATCCATGCTCGCGCGGGTTGCGGGAAAGTTCGCCACAAGCGCATCCAGCGCCAGTTCGATCGTCACGATCGCCGACGCCTCCAGCGGTTCCAGAAAGCCGCTCGACAGGCCGATGGCGAGACAATTGCGCTCCCAGAAGCGCGTGCGATGTCCCGAACGGAAGGTCAGCGTTCGCGGGGCAAGTGCGTCCAGATCGGCGGCGGGCGCCGTCCGCGCGAGATACGCGTGCAAGATTCCCTCTGCCGCGTCATCGGTGAGGTGCGCCGACGAATAGACGCATCCGACGCCACGCCGCGTCGGCAGGCCGATGTCCCAGATCCAGCCTGCCTCATGCGCGGTGGCATTGGTGGTTGACGCGATGGCACTTCCCGCGCCCACCGGCACCTGCACGGCCAAGGCGCGGTCGTTGAACAGTTCGTGGCCACGGTCGATGAAGGGCACGCCGAACGCGCCGCCAATCAACAGCGCGGCATGACCGGTGCAATCGATAAACAGATCGCCCTCCATCGCGCCATGATCGCGGCAGCGAACGGCGGCGATGTCCCCGTCGTGGCGGCGGTCGACCGACAGTACATGATCGCGGACATGGCGCACGCCAAGCCGCTGGGTCGCATGGCGACGAATCAGCGCAGCCAGCTTCACCGCGTCGAGATGATAGGCGTAGTTCAGCGCACCGGCATAGTCCGGCATTGCCCGCTGCCTTGGTGCGAGATCCAGTGCGCAGGCCCGCGCCTGCGGCGTGACGGCCGCCGCAAAGCCTTCCTCTTCGCCGGCCTGCCACGCGGCGACGAGCGCCCGCGGATCGGCCTCGACCGGGGCTGAAAAGGGGTGAAGGTAGGAATCATCCGGCGCCCTAGTGCGCCAGCCGTCAAAGCGCGACCCCTGTTTGAACGAAGCGTCGCAGGCGAGCAGGAATTCCGCCTCGCTGATCCCGATGCGGGCAAGCGTTCGGCGGATTGTCGGCCACGTCCCCTCCCCGACACCGATCGTCGGCACGTCAGGGGATTCGATCAGCGTGACCTGCACGGGAGGTTGCGCAGTGGGATCGGCGCACGCCGCGATCGTGGCGGCCGCGAGCCATCCGGCGGTGCCCCCGCCGACGATCACGATGTTGGCGACCTGCCGTTCCACGCCCACGCTCACCTCTGTCGGCGCACCAACGCGCCGTTTCACCCATAAGAGCCGCCCGTCCATCGCGGAAGGGCGGCTCTCAGGGCGTCCGATCAGAAGTTGAAGCGGACGCCTGCGCTGTAGCGGGCAAAGCCCGGCTGCGAGAAGGTGACCATCCGGTCCGATCGACGATGCCCACGGCGCGCTTCGCCGGTCAGGTTGATCGCCTCCCCGAACACGGTGAGTCCAGGGATGAACTCATAGGCGACGCTCGCGTCCAGCTGGCCGTAGGATTCGACATAGGTCGGATCGAAGCCGTTGCTGCTGTTCAGGAACGACGCGCGCCAATTGTACGCAGCACGTGCCTGCAGCCCGAACTTGTCAAAGAACAGCACGGCGTTCGCACTGTCGCTCAGGCCCACGAGCGCGAACTGGCTGGTGTTCGGATTCAGCGCGTTGTTGAACTTCGCGTCGCCGTTCACGATCGTGTAGTTCAGGATCGTGCCGAAACCCGTGTCCCAGAACCGGTGCTGGATCGCGAATTCCCAGCCGTTGATATTGGCGGTCTGGTCGCTGTTGAACGGCTGGTTGATCTGGAAGTTGAACAGATTGTCCTCGGGCAGGCCGAAGATGTTGCCGTTCAGATAGGTCACCCCGCCTGCTTCAACCTGGCCGGTGACCTGCGAGGATCCCGGGAAGTTGCGCAGAATGTAGTCGCGGATCTGGATCGCATCCGTCGTGCCGCCCAGAGCCGCCTGTGCGGCGCGATACCGCGGGCCGTCAGCAGGGTTGCGCAGGCCGAACGCCGACTGGTCGATCTGCGTGGTGCCGATGAAGTTCTGCACGTCCTTGTTGAAGAAGCCGACCGAGATGTAGCTTTCGCGGTTGTAATACCACTCGGCCGACACATCGATATTCTTCGACTTGAACGGGATCAGGTTCGGGTTGCCGTTGGTGCCGGTGCCGCCGCCGATGCGCGGGTTCGACGCCAGCTCAAGCCCGCCCTGCAGCACGCCATAGTCGGGACGCGTGATGGTGTGGCTGTACGACGCACGCAGCTTCACGTTGCGGATTGGCTCCATGTCGAAGTCGATCGCTGGCAACCAGTTCTGGTAGCTGCCCTTGGACGTGATGAACGAGCGCTCCGGCGCATAGACCAGCGCGAATTCGTTCGCTGCCGTCCAGCGGGTTCCCGTCGGCACCTGCACCAGCGCGTTGGAGGTAACGGTGGTCTGGTCGTAGCGTACACCAGCGATGATGTGCGCCGAGCCGGCCAGCAGGTCGAAGCTCGAGTTCACCTGGACGTATGGCGAGATCGTCTTTTCGCGCAGGCGACGGTCCGTGGTGAAGTCGGCAAGGCAGGTACCCGGCTGGGCCGTACCAACCTGCGGCGCACCGCAGATGTTGTACTGGCCACGCAGCAGCTCTGCCATGCGTTCGAAGTTGAAGCCCAGGATCTGCTGCGGCAGCGCCGCGTCGCCAGCGCCCGGCACGCCGCGGAACTTGTCCGGCAGGCTGATCAGGCTGAACAGATCGTCCGGCGTCGCTGCCGCACCGAAGCTGGCGCCGCGCGGGTCGATGCCGCCCCAGGTGTCGTTCTGGATGAAGCCATAGGCCGACCGCACTTCGTTATCGATGTACGAGAAGCCGAAGTCGATCGAGTCGAGGAACGCGCCCTCATGCTCGTACCGGCCCTTCAGCTGAAACTGGTTGATCTCGTCACGGAAATACGCGTTGCGGAACGAATTGCCGGTCGGCGTGACCAAAGATGCGTTCAGCGGGTCGATGCCGGGCTGCATCGAATAGGAAATGATCGGCAGCGCGTTGCGGAAATCGATCGTCTGGCGCGCCACACCGAACACGGCGCTGCCAATGTTGGTGCTGGTGCCATAATCGTTCGTCGGGCGCGATTCCGCGGTCGAGTGATGCGCGTCGAACGACACGGTGACGCCACCCGGCGCTTCCCAGTTCAGGTTGAAGCCGAGCGACTTGTTCTCGCTGACATTGGCGCTCAGCGCGCCGCTGTACGACAGGTCCTTACCCGGGCCGAAAGCCTCGCTGTAGAACACCGGACCGGCGACCGGGCCGTCGGTCCACTCGCTCGACACGTCGCCGAAGTTGAACCACACGCCAACGCTGTTGGAGCGCACTTCAACCTTGTTGCGCGAATAGGTGAAGTCGGCCGTCGCGGTCAGCGTGTCGGTCGGCTTGATCTGCAAGACGGCCTGGCCGTTGATACGCTCACGGTCGATGTCGCGGACGTTGTACGATGCTTCCTGGGGAATCTCGTAGACGTCATTGCCGGAGGGGCGGTTCACCTGCGCCGGATTACGCGGCAGCGAGCCCCAGTCGTCCTGCGAGCCGAGGAAGCCGTCGCGGAAGCCGACGAACGCCTCGTTCGCGCTCGCCTTGCGGCGCTGGTACACGCCGTTGACCATGATGCCGATGCGATCGTCAGCGAAGGTGGTGGAGAAGATGCCGGAAACTTCCGGCAGGATCTGGTTCTTGCCGTTCTGCGAGGAGTCTAGAACGCCGCGCGCGGCAATGCTGCCACGCATGCCCGGCTTGTCGAGTGGGCGCGGGGTGCGGATGTTGATCGACGAACCGATGCCGCCCGACGGAACAGCCGCGCGGCCGGTCTTGTACACCTCGACGCCAGCGATGCCCTCGGAGGCGAGGTTCGCAAAGTCGAACGAACGCGAGGCCGGCGCGCTGGCACCATCGCCCAGCGTCGACGTCGGCATCTGACGGCCGTTCAGCGTGACGAGATTATATTCCGGGCCGAAGCCACGGACGGTGACGAACGAACCTTCACCGTTCGACCGATCGATCGACACGCCGGTGATGCGCTGAAGCGACTCGGCGAGGTTGGTGTCCGGGAACTTGCCGATGTCCTCAGCCGAGATCGCATCAACGACGCCCTGTGCGTCGCGCTTGATGTCGATCGCCTGGCGCAGCGAGGCGCGGATGCCGGTGACGACGATATCGTCCTCGCCCTGCGTCGGCTCGGAAGCCGTGGCGGGCGTTTCGGCAGGGCCGGTGTTGCCGACCGTTGCTGCCGCGTCCTGCGCCCAGGCCATGCCCGGGGCGGTCGCCAGTGCCGCAACCGATGCGCCAATCACCAGGCGCGAAAGCGAGCGAGCCGCAAAGCTCCCCATCAGAAAGTCCTCCCCTGTACCCTGCGTACGTCGAACGATCCGCAAAATGCGAACTGTGAACGTTCACTTCTACCGCGCCCCATGCGGTGTCAAGAAGTCGCGGCCGAAACTTGTGAACGTTCCCAAATTGTGTTGTTGGCGTGCCACAATCGGCCTTTCCGGACAGCATCAGGGGGATATCGACATGTTCAGGAACAAGCGTACTTGGCTCGGCGCCTCCGCTATCGCGATGCTGGCTCTTCAGCCGCTTGCCGCGCAGAGCGGAACGCCCGGGGCGGGCAGTGCGCGATCCACGAGCACTGCCGATGCGCGGCAGCGAGCGCAGTCGATCGTTGATCGCATGACGCTCGATGAGAAGATCCAGCTGCTGCACAGCCTGTTCCCGCCGATGGCCGCGGGCAAGACCACCAACGAACTGATCCCGTCAGCCGGCCATATCGATGGCATTCCGCGCTTCGGCGTGCCGCTGGTTCGTGAAAGCGATGCGTCGCTCGGCGTCGCCAATCAGGTCGAACAGCGCAAGGGCGATGTCGCCACCGCCCTTCCCTCCGCACTCGCCACCGCCGCCAGCTTCTCGCCCGAGATCGCGCGGGCGGGCGGCGCGATGATCGGCGCCGAGGCGCGCGCGAAGCGGTTCAACGTCCTTCTCGCCGGCGGCGTCAATTTGACGCGGGATCCGTGGAACGGCCGGAACTTCGAATATCTCGGTGAGGACCCCCTCGTGTCCGGCCTGCTGGGCGGCGCGCATATTGCTGGCATCCAGTCGAACAAGATCGTGTCGACGGTAAAGCATTTCGCGCTCAACTCGCAGGAAACCGGGCGCATGATCCTCGACGCGCGGATCGCGGAGGCCCCGCTGCGCATGAGCGACCTCCTCGCCTTCCAGATCGCCATCGAACAGGGCAAGCCGGGCTCCGTCATGTGCGCCTATAACAAGGTCAACGGCGACTGGGCGTGCGAGAACGACTTCCTGCTCAACAAGGTGCTGAAGCAGGACTGGGGCTACCGCGGCTGGGTGATGAGCGACTGGGGCGGCGTACACTCGACCGTGAAGGCGGCCAACGCCGGTCTCGACCAGCAATCGGGCCAGGAACTCGACAAGGCGATCTTCTTCGGGGAGCCGCTGAAGGAAGCGGTGCAGGAGAACGCCGTGTCGCAGGCGCGCGTCGACGACATGGTCGTCCGGTACCTGACCGGCCTGATCGAAACCGGCACCTATGATGCACCGATGCCTGCGACCGCACAGACGCCGCCGTACAGCCGCAACGCGGACGTGGCGCAGCGCACTGCCGAGGCGGGGATCGTCCTGCTGAAGAACGACCGCGACGTCCTGCCGATTGCCCGGACTGCGAAGAAAATCGTCGTCATCGGCGGGGCGGCTGATCTCGGCGTCCTGTCGGGCGGGGGGTCCAGTCAGGTGCGCTCCGTCGGCGGTGCACCGATCGAAATCCCGCTATCCGAAGGACCTGCTTCGTCGTTCGTCCGCATCACCTACCATGCGTCCTCACCGCTGGCGGCACTGCGCAAGGCGCTGCCGGGGGCGCAGATCTCGTTCCTCGACGGCCGTAACCACAATGCCAACATTGCTGCGGCAAAGCAGGCCGACCTCGCCATCGTGTTCGCCACCCAATGGACAACCGAGGCGGAGGACGTGCCCAACATCAAGCTGCCCGACAATCAGGACGCGCTGATCGCCACCGTTGCCGACGCGAACCCGAACACGGTGGTGGTGCTCGAAACAGGCGGCCCGGTGCTGATGCCGTGGATCGACAAGGTGCCCGCCGTCGTCGAGGCCTGGTACCCGGGCCAGCGCGGCGGCGAGGCGATTGCTGCCATCCTGACGGGAGCCGTTAACCCGTCCGGGCGCCTGCCCATCACCTTCCCGGCCTCGATCGGCCAGCCGCCGCGGCCCGCGCCGGTGGGCCTCGACATGTTCAATGCGGCGGAGCTTGCCGCCGCGGCCAATTCAGCAGCGACGCCGGTGCCGGCGCCAAAGAGCTTCCCGGTCGATTATCAGGAAGGCGCAGACGTCGGCTACCGCTGGTACGAGAAGAAGGGATTGAAGCCGCTCTTCCCGTTCGGACACGGGCTCAGCTACACCAGCTTTGCCTATCGCAACCCGGTGGTCAGCGGTGGTGACACGTTGCGCGTGACCGTCGACGTCGTGAACACCGGCAAGCGCGCCGGCGCCGACGTGCCGCAACTGTACGTCGCGCGCGAAGGTGCGGGGCCGATGCGCCTCGCCGCGTTCCAGCGGGTCGAGCTGAAGCCTGGTGAGATGCGTCGAGTCACCCTGACGGCGGAGCCGCGCGTGGTGGCCGATTATGACACCAAGTTGCCGGGCTGGCGCATCGCTGCCGGCACCTATCGCGTGGCGATCGCACGCGACGGGACCGATCGCACGCTGGTCCGCACCACCACGCTGAACGCCCGTACGATGCGGCCCTGATCAGCTGCCCTCCCTCTCCCCGCGGCGCGGGGAGAGGGAAGTAGCCATTATCCCGCCATGCGGTGCATCGCACACAGCTTGTTGCCGTCCGGATCGCGCAGATAGGCAAGGTAGAGGTTGGCAAAGCCACCCTCGCGAACGCCGGGTGCGTCCTCGATCGCGGTGCCACCATTTTTGACACCCGCCTGGTGCCATGCGTTCGCCTGCTCCGGCGATTCCATCGCGAACCCGATCGTGCCGCCATTGGCGTGCGTCGCGGGCTGCCCATCGATCGGCTTGGTAACCAGGAACAGGCCGCCATTGTGCATGTAGATCAGGCGGCCCTTGTCGTCCTGCATCGCCGGCTTGCCGCCGACTGCGCCAAACAGCGCGTCATAGAATTTTTTCGACCGATCAATGTCGTTCGATCCCACCATCATGTGGCTGTACATTCACCCTCTCCCCTAGAACGCCGGTCATACGCCGGCACGAACCCCATAGTCCGCGCCGGCGCCAGCGTCATCCCGGCTCAGTAAACGACGACGCTGCGGATGCTCTCGCCCGCATGCATCAGGTCGAAGCCCTTGTTGATCTCGTCCAGCGTCAGGCGGTGCGTGATCATCGGATCGATCTCGATCAGGCCATTCATATACCAGTCGACGATCTTCGGCACGTCGGTACGGCCGCGTGCGCCGCCGAATGCCGTGCCCTTCCAGACGCGTCCAGTAACAAGCTGGAACGGCCGCGTCGCGATCTCCTTACCGGCCTCGGCGACGCCGATGATGATCGATTCGCCCCAGCCGCGGTGCGCCGCCTCCAGCGCCTGGCGCATCACCACCGTGTTGCCGGTGCAGTCGAACGTATAGTCGCCGCCACCATCGGTCATGGCGATCAGGTGCTGGACGATATCGCCGACGTCCTTCGGGTTCACGAAGTCGGTCATGCCGAACTTGCGGCCCCATTCCTCACGATCGGGGTTGATGTCGACGCCGACGATACGCGCGGCGCCAGCGAATTTCGCACCCTGGATCACGTTGAGGCCGATGCCGCCCAGGCCGAATACGATCACCGTCGCGCCCGGCTCCACCTTCGCGGTGTTCACCACAGCGCCAACGCCGGTAGTGACGCCGCAACCGATGTAGCAGCTGGTGTCGAACGGCGCGTCGGGACGGATCTTGGCGACCGCAATTTCCGGCAGGACGGTGAAGTTCGAGAAGGTCGAGCACCCCATGTAATGGAAGATCTGCTGGCCCTTGTAGCTGAAGCGGCTGGTACCGTCGGGCATCAGCCCCTTGCCCTGCGTTGCGCGGACCGCGGTGCACAGGTTGGTCTTCTGGCTGAGGCACGACTTACACTGGCGGCATTCCGGCGTGTACAGCGGGATGACGTGATCGTCGGGCGCGACGCTGGTGACGCCGGGGCCGACCTCGCGCACGATCCCGCAGCCCTCGTGGCCGAGGATCGAGGGGAAGATGCCCTCACTGTCCAGGCCGTCCAGTGTATAGGCGTCGGTATGGCAGATGCCGGTCGCCATGATCTCGACCAGGACTTCGCCGGCTTTGGGCCCTTCGAGATCGAGCTCGACGATCTCCAGCGGTTTCTTCGCCTCGAACGCGACGGCGGCACGGGTCTTCATGGAGCGCTCCTTTGCTGATGCGCCGCCCTTTAGAGAAAAGCCCTAGCCCCCGTCACCCCGCGACAGCCGCAATCCAATGTACGATCAGGCGAGCGCCGCGCGAAGGACGGCGCGGGTGCCGCGATGGGCGACGTCATATTCCACCGTCGTCTGCAGGCTCTGCGCCATCGCGCGGATCAGCTTGGTGCCAACGCCCGTGCCGCCCGGCGAAATCCCGCCCGACATGCCGACGCCGTCATCCTCCACCGCCAGCAGAAATACGTCGTCGCCGTCACGATGGAGCGCCACGCGCACCTCGCCGCTGCCGCTGGGATAGGCATATTTGCAGGCGTTGCTGACCAATTCGGTCACGATCACACCGAGCGATACCGCGCGATCGGTGGGCAGCTGGATCGGATCAGCGACGAGGCGCAGCGCGCGCGGCTGTTCCGCGGTTGACCAGGTCTGGCCCAGTTCGTCGACCAGCGCGCCGAGATATTCGCGCATGTCGACATGCTCGACATCGCCGCCGGTATAGAGGCGGCGGTGCACCTGCGCGATCGCGCTGATCCGCCGCTGCGTGTCTTCGAGGGCCGCGCGGGCGGCCGGGTCCGACAGCGCGCCGGCCTGCAACCGGACCATGGCGGAGACCAGCTGGAGAGAATTGGCCACGCGGTGATTGACCTCGGCCAGCAACGCCTCGAGCCGACGATTGGACAGGCGCAGCTCCTCTTCGGCCGCCGCCTTCTGCCGTTCGAGCTGCGCGCGGGCGACCACCGCCTTGAACGACGCGTCGAGCAGATCGAAGAAATCGTCGCCGACCGACTTCACGACATATTCCGACGCGCCGGCGCGCAGCGCGGCGACGGCAACGCGCTGTTCCTCCGAGCCGGTCACATAGACGACGCTGGGCGGGTCGGGCAGCTCGCGCAGACGGGCGAGCGTTTCCAACCCGTCGATGCCGGGCATGTAGTGATCGACCGCGACCAAATTGAACTTCTGCTCGGCCGCCAGCCGGACACCAAGTTCGCCGCCATCGGCGGTCGTCACGTCCCATCCACGACGCGCAAGGGCACGCGACGCCAGCCGCCGAATGCCCTCGTCATCGTCGATGTAGAGAATCCGGTTCATCAGTCGGCGACGTCGGGAACCTGGATCACCGACAGGAACAGGCCGAGCTGACGGATCGCCTGGGCGAAGCTCTCATAATTCACCGGCTTGGTGATATAGACGTTGGCGCCCAGATCGTAGCAGCGCTGGATCTCGCGGCTGTCGTCGGTGGTGGTCAGCACGACGACCGGCGTGCGCTTCACCGGGCCGTCGGAGCCCTTGATCTTCGCCAGGATGTCGGTCCCGCTCATGTCGGGCAGGTTGAGATCGAGCAGCACCAGCGCCGGGCCGTTCAGCATCGGCCCCTCGGGCGAGTTGAACAGATAGTCGAGCGCCGACGTGCCATCGAGGAAATGCTTGATGTCATTGAGGATGCCGGCACGACGGATGTTCTTTTCGATCAGCCGGGCGTGACCCTCATCGTCCTCGATCATCACGATGCTGACGGATTGATGTGCGTTCATGGTTTTTCCTGCAGGGTCAGCGTCTTTGGAAGCGATACGCGGAAGGTGGCCCCTTCGCCAAGCGCGGACCGCAAGGTGATCGTGCCGCCCAGGCGATAGGCCAGGGCGCGGACATGTGCCAGACCAATGCCCTCGCCGGGCTGATCCTGGATGCCGGAGCGCCGGAAGAGATCGAACACGCGTTCATGATCGCGCGGGTCGATGCCGCGGCCATTGTCCGCGACCTCGATCCAGATCCGGTCGCCAACCGTCCCGCCGCTGACGTCGACCTCAACGGGTCGATCGGGGCTGCGGTACTTCACGGCGTTTTCGATCAGGTTGGACAGGATCTGCTCCACCGCCACCCGGTCGCAGACGATGCTGGGCAAGGTGCCGCGGATCGTCAGCGTCGCACCGGTTTCATCCAACTTGTGCGCCATCGAATCGCGGATGCTGTCCACCAGCCGCGTCAGATCGAGCGGCTCGGGCGCGAGGACGCGGCGCCCCTGACGAGACAGCGCCAGGATCGCATTGATCAGGCGATCCATCTTCTGCGTCGAGGTGCGGATGAAGTTGATCGACTCCGGCAGATCCTCGCGCGCGGCGAGCCTTGCGTCCTCGGTCAGAAGCTCGGGCGCTTCGGCCTCCACGCTGTCGACCAACGCGCCCAGCGCAGTGGTGGCCGCCTCCAGCTCCGAGGTGAAGCCCATGACGTTGACCAACGGCGAGCGCAGATCGTGGCTGACGATATAGGCGAACCGCTGAATCTCGTCGTTCGCGCGCGAAAGGTCCGCCGTGCGATCGACCACGATCGCCTCCAGGCTTTCGTTCAGCTGCTGAAGCTGTTCGCGCGACTGCGTCAGATCACTGGTATAGCGGACGACGACCAGCAGCGAGGCGATCGCAACGGCCAGCAACAGCAACCCGGCGACGGTGAGCACCGAGTAGAACAGGTTGATGCCGCGTTCCTGCTGGCGATCACGCTCAATCAGCAGGACGCGTTCCTCCTTCGACATGGTGTCGAAGATGTCGCGTATTTCGCGCAGCCGTGCCGCGCTCATCTCCTCGCGGAATTCCGCGTTCGCCTGCGCGACCTCGCCATTGGCGACCAGATCGACCGAGCGCGCGCGCAGATCGAGCAGCTGCGACAACTCGCCTTCCAGGCGCGTGATGTTCGCCTGCTGCTTGGGATTGTCATAGGTCAGCTGGCGCAGCCGCTTCGCGGACCTCGGCAGCGCATTGGCAGCCTCGCGATAGGCCTGCAGGAAGCCGGGGGTCTCGGGCGCCAGGATATAGCCGCGACGGGTGGTTTCCCCCTGCTCGATCAGCCGCCGCATGTCTGCGATTGCCAGTTCCACCTCATAGGTGTGCGACACGGCCGCGCTGTGCCGGGAGAATTCGCGCGTCATCCAGGCGGCGGCAATGCCCGCGGCGATCAGCGCAACGAAGCCCACCGCCATGAAGGCGATGAGCACGCGTCCGATCCGCCCTTCGCCAACGGCGAAGCCTTGCCCCTTTTCCGCTACCATCGCTGATGCGTCTAGGGACGTGCCGCCAGGAACACCAGAGCCGCTGCCCTATGATGGATCAAAGAAGGAGGTCCTGCGCGCTCATCCGACCGACCATCCCGCCGCCCCGGCGCCGCGCCAGTTCGGTTTCCGCGGTGAAGCGGACATCGGGATCGCGATCGGTGAGGAACTTCACGAGGCTTTCCTCCTCGATCTCGTTCCACGGCTTGCCGCGATCGGCACCGAAGCGAACGCGCGGCAGGAGCGCGGGGATGCTCGACCATTCGATCAGCTGGGCAACGCTCGCCTCGTTCAACTGATCGCGCAGATGATGGGCGGTGACATAGGCGTCGGGAAAGGCACGGTGCGCCGGCAGCCCGCGTTCATGCTCCAGCCCGTCGGGCTTGCGCCAATAGCGCAGCACCTGGTTGGAGAAACTGGGGCTGTCGGGCCACAGACGCAGCGCGCATTTCCAGGTGCAGATCCATTGTGCGCCGTGAGTCATCGCCGGGGTGCAGAATTGCTGTTCGAAATCCGCTCGGTGCGCCGCCAGCGCGACGCGCCGGGGATAGGGATCAAGCACCGCGCGCGCGACATCGTGCCACCAGGGCGCGTCGGCGACATCCTCGTCACGGATATGGTGGATCGCCTGGGTGATCGGGGGCATCGAGCGGCCCGGATTGACCAGCCGGCTGCCGCCCTCCCCGTACAATTCCCAGCGGCCGTCGGCGCCCAGCGCGACATCCTGCCAGCCGATCTCGCACACGCCATGGGTGGGTGGGGCGTTGCCGGTGGTCTCCAGGTCGATGACGCGAATGATGCTGGGTTGCTGACGCATGGACCCCATGTGGAGATTGCGAGGGTTCCTGTCATCACCTGCGTGTCAGCCGCGCCGACGCCGGGCCGGGCGGCGCGCCCTGCGGCGTCACGCTGTGAGGCGGTGCGGGGCTGAACTCAGGCGCGCGACACGCCGCTTTGCGCCAGTTGCGCGTCGATCGCCGCGATCAGTCGGCCGAGCGCCTCCTCGTCGCGTGCCTCGGCCCGCGCGGTCAGCATCGCCTGGGTGTTGGAGGCACGCAGCAGCCACCATCCGTCCGGCGTCGTCACGCGTGCGCCATCGGTGCGGTCGACCTGCGCGCCTGCGGCGGCGAGCCGGGCAAGTACCTCCTCGACGACCGCCTCGCGGCGATCCTCCGCCACCGGGAAGCGCAGTTCCGGGGTGGAGACAAGATCGGGCAAGGCATCGCGCATCGCGCTGAGCGACACGCCGCTTTCGGCGACGGCGCCGATCAGCGCGACTGCCGCGTAGAGCGCATCGTCATGCCCGCCCAGTTCGGCGAAGAAGATATGCCCGCTCATCTCCCCGGCGAGCGGGGCGCCGACCTCGTGCATCATGGTCTTGATGTTGCTGTGGCCGCTTTTCCACATCACCGGCCGGCCACCGAGTTCGGCAATCCGGTCGAACACCGTCGCACTGGCCTTTACATCGGCGACGATCGGCGCGCCGGGCGCGGTGCGCAGTACCGATTCCGCCAGGATCGACAGCAATTGGTCGCCCGCGATCACCCGCCCGTGCCCGTCCACCACGCCGATGCGATCACCGTCGCCATCAAAGGCGAGGCCGACGTCGAGGCCCTTGTCCGCCACCAGCGCGCGCAGGGCGGCGAGGTTTTCCTCCTCCGTCGGGTCGGGATGATGATGGGGGAAGCGGCCATCGACGGCGGTGAACAGCAGATGATGCTCGCCCGGCAGTGCCGCCGTCAGCCGCTCGATCGCCGGCCCGGCCGCGCCATTGCCCGCGTCCCAGCCGATGCGGAACGACGGCAGGTCGCGGCCGCGGGCCAGCAGGATCGCGACATAATCGTCCAGCACGTCGGCCTCATCGACCGTGCCGCTGCCGCTCGCCAAGTCACCCTCCGCCGACAGAAGCGCCAGCGCCTCGATATCGCGGCCGAAAAAGGGGCGATGGCCGAGGACCATCTTGAAACCATTGTCGTCGCCGGGATTGTGGCTGCCCGTCACCTGAATGCCGCCGTCGACCGCGGCGTGGCGCTCTGCATGATAGAGCATCGGTGACGGGCCGATGCCGATGCGCAGCACATGGATGCCGCTTTGCGTCAGGCCACGGACTAGGGCCTCCTCGAGCATGGGGGAGGACAATCGGCCGTCGCGCCCGACCGCGATGCGGGTGCCGCCGCGCTGGGCGACGATCGTTCCGAACGCCCGGCCGATCGCGGCTGCATCGTCGGCGCCGAGATTGCGGCCGACCGTGCCCCGGATGTCATATTCCCGCAGGATGGAGGGGCACAGGCGATGGTTCATCGCGCCAGCCTAGAGAGGGGCGACCCGGACCGCCATGGCCCGTCGCCACGGACGGTCCCAAGATTGGGCACGTTCCGGCGCGCCGGCGTCAAGGCGCGCCACATGGGGGCCGGGC
>NZ_QQWW01000025.1:0-24580 GCF_003950435.1 Sphingomonas sp. ABOLG | reverse complement strand
GGTCGTCCATCGCCGCGCGAAGGGCGCGCCGATGAGGGGCGCTGACGCGCCCTGCTCGGCCCTGAAAGGGGCCGAGGAGAGGAGTGGGATGAGAGAGAGTGTCGAGGACAAGGGGTCCAGAGACACCAACCAGGAGACGTCACCATGAACATCGGTTCGATCAAGCAGAACGCCGCGGGCATCTACATGGGCCGCGTGTCGACGCTGGCGGTCGCGATGACCATCGCGCTGAAGCCGGTCCAGTCCACCAACCCGCGCGCGCCGCGCTACGAGATCCACGCGCTCACCCCGGGCAAGACCTGGGTGCAGGTCGGAGCGCTGTTCGAGCTCACCTCCAACAACACCGGCGAGGCGTTCCTGAACGGCCGCATCGACGATCCCTCGCTCGCCGCGCCGCTGCAGGTGTCAGCCTTCCGGCAGGAGGACGGGTCCTACAACCTGGTCTGGCAGCGGCAGCAGAAGCGCCGCGACGTCGGTGCCGCGCTGGGCGTCGCCAAAGACGACGAGCTGGCCCCGCCGTTCGGCGCCGACGGCAGCACGCTGGAGCCCGCCGGCGATGCCGGCACCGCCGCCGACGACGGCCTGGGCGAGAGCACCGCGCCGGTCGAGCAGCCCACGACCCGTCGCCGCCGCCGCGAGCCGGCCGAGGCGGACGCCTAACCCCTGGCTCGGCCGGATCGCGATGCCTCCCCGCGATCCGGTCGCAGCACATCGGCGACACCTTATCGTAACGATGTGCAATTACGGGACGACGCTACCCAGCGTCGTCCCTTTTTTTGCTGGATGGGCTTGCAGGTCTGCTGC
Organism: Sphingomonas sp. ABOLG; assembly: GCF_003950435.1. Lineage (NCBI taxonomy): Bacteria > Pseudomonadati > Pseudomonadota > Alphaproteobacteria > Sphingomonadales > Sphingomonadaceae > Sphingomonas > Sphingomonas sp. ABOLG. The sequence continues at coordinate 23,776 of NZ_QQWW01000025.1, read as the reverse complement.
GCCGCGGCAAGATTCGGAGCCAAAGAGAAGGGGGTGCGCGGTATGACGTGCTGGCAAAGGGACGGTGAAGTCGCGCCCGGGACCAGTTCGCCTAAAGCCGCTGGAGAAACCCTCATGGGCGACCGCGTTTCCGTAACCATCACCATTGGCGGCATACTTGCCGCCGCACGGACCGACGACTTCGTCGCGGTCGTGCAGGCCGCGCGCCTTACCACCGAGTGGGACGGCGAACCCTTCGACAATACTCAGTTTCCCGACGACGGGCCGCTCCGCCTCTACGCACAGGGCGTGCGCAACGGCGAGATTCCGGATGTCGAGGACTTCTGCTGCGCGAACGATCTGCCGTTCGTGCGCTGGTCAGGGGGCGCTTCGGGCGCGTTCGCCCCCGAGATCGTCATCTGGACCGGACAAGGCGAACGGCACAGCTTCGGCGCGGACGAGGACGGCGCGATCGTCATGAGCGCGGACGAAGCCCGCGACCTCGGCAGCTACGAGGCTATCTCGAAGCACTTCCAGGACGGCACCTACGAACCGCCCGCTTTTCAAGTCGCGTCATGATAGCGCTCCCAGGCCTGCCGATCGCAGCGGTAGACACGCCATGAACACGCGCTCAGCACGTCCCGCAATCCGCGCCGTCAGGTTCGACGACGTCGGTGCCGCGATCGAGCGCCTGGTCGGCATCGCCAACGGCGACACCGGCCAGTCCGCCCGCGTTGCGGATTTCCTTCTCGCGTGGTGGAACGGTCCCGACAACGGGCACTTCCCGATCCTCCACCTGTGTAACTGCGACGCCACGATCGGCGAGGACATGATCGTGATCATGGCCTACCTCGCGCAGGAGCCAACCGTGTACCCCGATGCCTGGGGCTATCGCGACGCGATGATCGGTTTGGTTGAGCGCTGGCGCGCTCGGGAAGAATCCACCGGAGGGCATCATGGCTGAGCCGATGCCCGCGTCGATCGAGGCGCTCCTCCGCGAGATCGACGCCAACCGCGCGCGAACCGCCGCCCTGCCGGACACCCAGCTCGACGTCGACACGCTGCTGCGGACCCAGTTCGATTATCTGTCGACCGTCAGCCTGATCGAGGATGCGGAGCCGCTCCGGGGCGATCCGGGCCTCCGCATCGTCGTGCGTGTCGCAACGGCACTGATGATCACGACCGAGATGCTCACGGCCGCCGTCGACCGGGAGCGACGGAACCACGGTGCGGACCTCACCCGCCGTGCGAGCGACCGACGCGTGATCCTGTCACTGCTCGGGCTCTCCGTCCTGATCAACGCGCTGCTGGTCGCGCTGGTACTCCACCCATGGCAATGACCGAGTTGGAGGACCGAATGCCCGCGCCGCCCCTGTCATGGGGTGAGCGGGTCCTGGTCGGCGTCATGACGATCCTGTCCGTGTGGGGGCTGGGGTCCACCTTCTGGTGGCTCTGGTCGATGCTGCCCTAACCTTAGCAGGTTAAAGGTCGAGGCGCCCCGCCTAAGGCGGGGACGGGCTCTACTCGGCTACGCCTCCCGGAGCCCCGCGAGCGGGTCTCCGCCCTCCGGGTGACGTTCCCTCGCCGGGGGACAACAGCATATTCTCTCTCATGTCGTCCAAGCATGGCATGCGGGGTTGGCGAGCCGTCAAGGACGAGCGGTGCCCCCAATTTTCACGACCCCGACACTCCGCTGCGCTCCGCTTACGGCGCCGAGAAAATCGGCTCCCCCACTCGCGAGCGTCAACCGGGGTCCACGCCTTCGGCGCGGCTTCCCGGTTAACGTCCCTGACGGCCCTGACCACCGCATGCCGAGGCGGAACCGCCATCGAACAATGGAGGTTGAAATGGCTAACTTTCACATCACGTTCTTCCGAGCCGCGCAGAAGGCGGGTATACACTCCCGCGAGGCTCAGGAACTTACCGAGATCACGGAGGACTTCATCGTGAGGACCGTCGACACCGCAAACCGCGATCTTGTGGCGCAGCTCAAGACGATGAACGGCAAGCTCGACAACATCGACGGCAAGTTCGAGAACAAGGTCACGCTCTCGCGGGTCCAGCTCGCAGCCGTGCTGGTGCTGGGCGGCCTCGGGGGCGCCTTCGGACCGATGATCACCAAGCTGATCGGGCTCGGCTGACACCAGGGGGGCTTCGGCCCCCTCTTTTTGTTCGCTCACTGCTCCCAACACCCGTCGCCGGGACGGCGCTCCGGGGCATCGAGCCCCATCGCACCGCTGGAGTCTGATTACAGCGGTTAGAACGTCAGCAACGGACGTAGCACGGCTCGCTCGCGTCGTGGCGACTCCTTCGGGTCGCCTACTCGCTACGCCTCGCGCGTGCCGATCAGCTGGCTTTCGTCTCCACGATGGTTGACGAGCAGTCCACGTTCGACACGATGGCCCTGGTCGTACCGAAGGACACCCCGCCAAACCCGTTCTTCGCGCGGTAGCGCATCACCAGATTATGGGTGCCGTCGCTATTCACCGGCCCGATCATCGTGCTGACATGCTCGAATGAATCCGGCTCGCGCAAGGTCGGGACCAGCGCCTCTACCGTGGCCTCGTTCTCGCCCGAGCTGTCCAGACACATCTGTCCATTCTTGTTCTCGACGCGACGTCGCTCCGCGAGCTGAACCTGAGCAGCTTCGGCCGCCTGCTCCGCAGCCAGCTTCTGCTCAGGAGTCATCGCCTCATACTCACTGAGGTCCCGCATGGCCCAGAACGCACCCAGGATGGCGATGACGCCCAGCCCGCCGACGAGCGCGAAGATAGCCTTGAACACCTTGCCCATGCGGCGACCCATGCCACCGCTGTCGTTAACATATCGATAGGCCACCGCTCCGGCACGGCTCGCTCGCATCGCGATCGGCCCTTCGGCCGACCGGCTCGCTACGCCTCGCCCGTGCTGATCCCGACGTTGCCGCATCGATCGCAGCACAGCTCGCTCGCATCGTGGCGACCCCTTCGGGTCGCCTACTCGCTACGCCTCGCGCGCTGCGACCGCCCCAGGAGACGGACCATGCCCTACAACCCCAGGGTCGCGAACATCTCGCACGCAGAATATGAGGAGTTGATGGCGATCGTCCGGTCGGACCCGGCCGCGGAGCGGCCGCTGTCCGACGAGGACCGCTGGCGCCGCCAGTACCAGCACGATCAGCAACAGCTCCGCATCGCCGGGTTCCAGCCCGACCTGTTCGGCTCGAAGGTCGTCACCCACTACCACCGCCACGCGCCAGGTCCGAAGGTCGACCGCGAACCCGAACCGATCGCCGCGAAGCTGGAACGGATCAAGGATGACCCCCTTGCGACATTCGGACCCCTGCGCGCCGATCGACCCGCCTTCCTGTCGCACGACGATCGCGCCGCGATCACGCGCGGCGCGGCCAACTGGCTTCGCGTTGGCCAGCGCGTCCGCATCGTCGACGCACCCGGCGCCGTGGATCCCGCCTTCGGCCCGGAGCGCTATCTCGGTCGTGCCGGTGTCGTGTGGCGCCTTTGCAGCGCCACCTTCGCCGATCGCTGCTACGTCTTTCTCGATGCGGTAGGCGGCGAGCGCACCCAGAAGATCACCATGGTCGAGCTGCGCGACATCAAGCCGATCCCCTGAGGTCGACCACAACGGCCCAGGACGCCCCGATCGCACTCCCTGCGGTCGTCCATCGCCGCGCGAAGGGCGCGCCGATGAGGGGCGCTGACGCGCCCTGCTCGGCCCTGAAAGGGGCCGAGGAGAGGAGTGGGATGAGAGAGAGTGTCGAGGACAAGGGGTCCAGAGACACCAACCAGGAGACGTCACCATGAACATCGGTTCGATCAAGCAGAACGCCGCGGGCATCTACATGGGCCGCGTGTCGACGCTGGCGGTCGCGATGACCATCGCGCTGAAGCCGGTCCAGTCCACCAACCCGCGCGCGCCGCGCTACGAGATCCACGCGCTCACCCCGGGCAAGACCTGGGTGCAGGTCGGAGCGCTGTTCGAGCTCACCTCCAACAACACCGGCGAGGCGTTCCTGAACGGCCGCATCGACGATCCCTCGCTCGCCGCGCCGCTGCAGGTGTCAGCCTTCCGGCAGGAGGACGGGTCCTACAACCTGGTCTGGCAGCGGCAGCAGAAGCGTCGCGACGTCGGTGCCGCGCTGGGCGTCGCCAAGGACGACGAGCTGGCCCCGCCGTTCGGTGCCGACGGCAGCACGCTGGAGCCCGCCGGCGATGCCGGCGCCCCGGCCGACGACGGCCTCGGTGTGAGCACCGCGCCGGTCGAGGCGGTCAGCTGAGCCGCAACGCCGGGTGACCCAACGCGGGGATCGCTTCTGACGAAGCGGTCCCCGTCGTTGTTCCGCTCGCCAAGGCGCATTGGCCCCACCGCACGGCGGTCTCCTCGCCCTCTCGGACCTGCGCCACGGCGCGGTCCGCCGCAACCCGAGCGGCCAAGCCGTGTTGCCGCGCTTCGCACGGCTGCCCGCCCCACTCGGCCGCTCGGGTGACCTTGGACCACGCCCCGCACGAGCGCGGGCGTGGCCCTGCGGTGCATCGTCCCGCGCCATGGCACGACCGGTCCACGGGCGGATCGACCGCCTGTCTGCTACGGAGCAAACCCATGACCTCGATCTTCGTCTTCGGCAGCAACCTCGCAGGACGCCACGGCAAGGGCGCAGCCCTTTGGGCGCGCCAGCACCGCGGCGCGATCTACGGGCAGGGCGTCGGGCTGCAGGGCGCGAGCTACGCGATCCCGACCAAGGACGGATCGCTCCGCACGCTGCCACTCACGACCATCCGGCCCTATGTCGACCAGTTCATCGCCTTTGCGAGCTCGCGGCCCGACCTCACCTTCCAGCTGACGCCGATCGGTTGCGGACTGGCGGGCTATCGCCACGCCCAGATCGCTCCGCTGTTCCGCGGCGCGCCGGCGAACGTCGTCCTGCCGGACGAGTTCGCCGGGCTCACCTGACCCGGTCACCAGCGTCAGGACGGCACCGAAGGTGCTGCCCGCAGCGCGGGGCGGACGAGGAACCCGACCAGCGGGGCTCACGCAACCGCAGCAATGCGCTCCTGACCGGCCACCCGGTTGCGTGAAAGCGGTCCTCACATCGACCTGGCCGCGCGATCCTGTCGCGGGCGCTGCAGACCGCCTTGGCGAGACCAGCAGGTGACAGGTCCAGCGGCCACGGTCCCCTTGACGGTGCGTTGCTCCGTCCCGGCGCGGCCTTCCCGGTTCAGCTTCGGCCTGTCGCCAGGGCGACAGGGTGATGACGGCATCGTCGCCCCGGCACCGATCGGCACCAGAGTCGCGGGTGATGCGGCCGACCCTGGTCGGTTCACGTGGCTTCTCCATCGAAGCCTCGGGGACCTTGGTGCGACCAGCGGCTTCCGCGCCGGGTTCGATGTCACCAGCGGACCGCTCAGGCCACCGCAACCGCTTTAGCAGGGCCGTGTTGCCGCGCTTCGCGCGGCTGCCCGCACCACCCCCGCGAAAGCGGTTCCCCTCCGCTAACGCTCCGGTGCGGTAGCCTTCGTCGGCCCGCTCTTCTGGTGACACCCGGCGGGGAAGCCGCCGGCCACACCAAGGAGGCTTCGATGAACAACGTGAACCTGGTCGGCCGCATCACCCGCGACCCCGAGCTGCGCCAAGCCGGCGACACCGCCATCACCACCGTGTTCGTGGCGACCGATCGGCCGAAGCTGAACCGGGAAGGCCGCACCTACAAGGACGGCAACGGGTTCACCGTCAAGGAGACCGAGTTCCACAAGGTCACCTGCTTCAACGGTCTCGCCAAGGCGGTCTCCAGCGCCCGCAAGAAAGGCGACCTGGTCGCCGTCGAGGGACGCCTCCACTACACCAAGTGGCAGGACGGCGAAGGCAACGACCGCTACGGCTGCGAGATCATCGCCGATCGGGTCGAGTTCTACTAACCCCGCGCTGCGGGCGGCACCTTCGGTGCCGCCCTTTTCGCATGCTCTCGCGACGGATCGCGGAGCTGGCACCGCATCGCTAACCCATCAACCAGGAGGCTCCCATGCAGCAGCAGTCCGACCTGTTCGACCCCGACCCGCCTCCGGACGACGTTGCCGAGGAGGTCCTCCCGCCCGGGGAGGAGGAGCCGGTCGCCGTCACGCCGCTTGCCGCTCCCTGCGGGTTCATGAACTGCCGCAACAAGCCCTGCCGGCGACTGGCGACCAAGCCGCTCCTCATGGATGGCGTCCCGTTCGTCCATCGCGGCATGCCGCTTCTGCTATGCGACCCTGCGTGCTGGCGCGACATCGATCCCGCTGCGCCATTAGCCCCCGAACAGTCCATGGACGCTCCCGAGGTCGACCCGGAGGACCCAGGACCGGATCGCCCGCCGGATTATGACGAGTGGGCGGATTGGGATCGCGCCGACGATGACGGGTTCGGTGATTAAGCAGCTGAAGAAGGAGGGGAGGGGGGCGTTCCGCCTTGTGGGCGGAACCGGGCTCTAGTCGGCCCTACGGGCCTCCCGGAGCCCCGCGTACCGCGGGTCTCCGCCCTTCGGGTGACGATCCCTCGCCTGACGCCGTCCGGCCTCCCACGTGCCGACAGCAGCGTCGGCCGCGCCCATGCGGGCGCTTACCCTCGCCGCTTGCAGCCACGCGCCTTCGTCGCGCGCCTGCCGGCCCGTGCTCGATCCGGACGGCGTACCACCGTGAACCAATAAACTCTTTCTGTGAGTCCGAGTATGGCATGCGGGGTTGGCGGGCCGTCGAGGACGAGTGGTTCCCCCAATTTTCACGGCCCCGCCACTCCGCTGCGCTCCGCTCTGGGGCCGAGAAAATCGGCTCCCCCACTCGCGAGCGTTAACCGGGGTCCACGCCTGCAAGCAGGCGCGGCTTCCCGGTTAACGTCCCCGACTGCCCTGACCACCGCATGCCTGATGAGAGACCTCACCAAGAGGGTGAGATCAATGGAGGCACTCATGACCAAGATCACCAACTTCTCCGACCTGGCGACCACGATGGCTGACCTGCGCGCGACCCAGATCGCAAGCGACGTTCGGCAGGACGACGGCCTGGTGCAGACCTACGACGGTGCGTTCGTCGAGGCGAGCGAGATGGCCAAGCTGAGCATCGTCGATCCCGCCGAGAAGCTCGAAATGCCGGACGCCGAGGAGGCGGCAGCGGCCGTCGAACTGATGATGCGGACCATGTTCGACGTGCTGAAGGACACGCGCATGGAGAGCATCGCCGCCGACCTGGCTTGGGGGTTCGTCAACTCCTTCCACATGGTGGCCAAGCGCATCGAGGGCCGCGAGGACGACGCAGCCCGCAAGCTCCTGGAGCTGACCCGGGCCTTCGATCCTTCCGAGATCTACGCGGTCGAACTGGAGGAGACGCAGCTGCTCTGCCAGACCCTGCAGGGCAACCGCGAGGCACTGGAGTGCATGCGCGACCACGCCGGCGAGGTGTATCGCGTCGAGACCGGACGCCCCTTCTCGGCAACGCGCGGCAGCCGGGTGTCGTCGAAGCTGACCGCGTCGATGATCGACGGGCGGGACTACCTCGCCGCACGGGCCGCGAAGCGCCGCGAGGAGCACAACCCGACCGGGCCTGTCGTCGCCTTCTCGGGTGGCGCCGTGTGGCACGACCATGAGACGCTGTACGATCGGCTGGACCAGATCCAGCGCCGCATCCCGAACATGGTGCTGGTGACCACCGCCCAGAACAAGGGTTGCGACGCGATCGCCGGGGCATGGGCAGCATCGCGCGGCGTCAAGCTGGTGACCATGATGCTCAACCGGAACCTCGGCAACCGCGCCGGCTTCGTCCGCAACGAGCAGATCGTGAAGCTCCGGCCCGTCGAGGCGATCGTCTGCGAGGGGTCGGGCGTCCAGCTGGACTTCGCGCGCAAGCTGCGGGCAGCGGGCGTGCCGATGCACGTGTTCCGCGCCGCCGAACAGCGCCCCGCGATCAACGGCCGTCGCGCCTGACGGACACGGGCAGGGGGCTCCGGGCAACCGGAGCCTCCTGCTCTCTTTTTGCGTCGCCGGGGCGGCGCTCCGGGGCATCGAGCCCCATCGCGCCGCAGGGGCCTGATCGTGCCGATCGGGACATCCCGCCAGCGGCAGCGGCACGGCTCGCTCGCGTCGTGGCGACCCCTCCGGGTCGCCTACTCGCTACGCCTCGCGCGTTCCGCGACAGCCACCCAGCAGGGCGCTACGGCACGGCTCGCTCGCATCGCGATCGGCCCTTCGGCCGACCAGCTCGCTACGCCTCGCCCGTGCCGATCGTGACGTCGCCCGGCCGGCGCGCAGCACGGCTCGCTCGCGTCGTGGCGACCCCTTCGGGTCGCCTACTCGCTACGCCTCGCGCGTGCCGCGACAGCCACGCAGCGGAGCACTCCGGCACGGCTCGCTCGCGTCGCGATCGGGCCTTCGGCCGACCGGCTCGCTACGCCTCGCCCATGCCGGTCGGGGGGTCAATGGACCCGGCCGCGGCACGGCTCGCTCGCATCGTGGCGACCCCTGCGGGTCGCCTACTCGCTACGCCTCGCGCGTGCCGCAACAGCGATGCAGCGCGACGCTTCGGCACGGCTCGCTCGCATCGCGATCGGCCCTTCGGCCGACCGGCTCGCTACGCCTCGCCCGTGCCGGTCCGGGGGTCGATGCAGCTCGACCGTGGCACGGCTCGCTCGCGTCCTGGCGACTCCTGCGGGTCGCCTACTCGCTACGCATCGCCGGCGCCGAAACGGCCCTCGACAGCCTAGGAGTGACCGGTCTCCCCGGTCCTGACGGACCGACCGGAACGACCACGTCGGCCATGGAGGTCAGGGGGAATGAGAGGGTGTTCCAACAGGGAGTCCTCAGCATGTCCATCAGCTTCATGACCTTGGTGTCCACCGCCGCCGTGGCTCCACCTGTCGCGATCAATGTGCGTCACCTGGCGGCGTTCCGCGCGTTCGCGCGAGACCGCGGAGAGACCTTCGGTGACGAGGGCGACGCCTTCCTATCCTACAACTTCGAGGCGCGGGTCTGCCCCTGGTCACTGGCCAGCATCACCGCTCTGTTCGATCACGACGTGGGGGTCATCTCGGTCGTCGAGGAGGCTCAATTTCGGGGTCTGAACATCCGGTTCTGGCGCGACGACGCACAGGGCTTGGTGATGATGGGCGTGGCTACCACGCTAGACGGTTCGGCCTCTGTCGACCTCTCCAACGACAACGCCTACGCGCTGCTCGATGCCCTTGGCATCGAGCGCGACACGACCGGAGCGATTGCCGTCTCCGAGCTTCGCTCGATCGTCGCCGATCCTGCCATTCGCGCGCGGGTGAACCGGGGCGGTCTTGGCCACTATGCCGATCAGCTTGAGCGTCTCACCAGCGTCGATCGGACCGAGGACGAGGTACACGTCGTCTGGGGATAATGCCTCCACCCGGGACGGTCGTGTCGGGGGGCGTCGGCACTCGCCGGTGCCCCTTTCTTTTTGCCTGAATGGACATCAGGCACAGGCGTCAAATGACAAGGGGAGCGGCCGTTCGACCGCTCCCCTTTTTTGCCTGAATGGCCTCCAGACCGAAATCGCACGAGGCACACATCGGCGTGATAATCAGGCCGTCAGTCGCTTCGCGACTTCGTCCAGTCCGAGGCTCTTGATGGCCTTCATGATCCCCTCGAATGCTGCCCCATCGGCCTTCATCAATCCCGACTGATCGATAGCCCTGAGACGCTCCGTCCGTTCCCGCTCAAGGAGCTTCTTACGCCGGTCGGCGAGCTTCGCTTCGTCCGCTTCAAGCTGCTGTCGTTCCTGTTCGATACTGAGTGCCATGGCCTGGTCTGTTCCTGCGTTGATGGAGCCTCCATCCGCAAGGATGCCAGCCCCGAATGGTGCCGGCAATGGCCTACCTCCCGATCGTCAGTCGGGGCCGGTATAGGGATGGGTGACCCGGCTTATGCCGGGCCATCGGCTGGGGGACGGACCCTTGCTTTCAGCAGGGTCCGTCTGGTTGCGGGATCGCTCCGCACAGCCCCTTCTGGTCCCCATGGAGTGCCTGCGGCGCTGCGGCTCATCCGGGAACTGGACCGACCCCAGGAAGCCGGGACATCATGAGCCAGAACCACTCGATCAGTCCCTAGGATTTGCACACCCTACGCGGCGACCGCGAGTGTAACTGTCTGAAAACGCACAGTGTTTACGCCCGTATACGCGTATACACTTGTAAACACGTGGGTTCGGGGGTGCTATGTGTCTGATCCGGCACGGAAAAACCCGTATACGTCCGTAAACACTTTTCCGATTGCAATGCCTCGCAGAATGCCCGAGACTGCTTAGGCGAAAACCCCACCACCCTTGGCGAAGTCAAGGACTGGTGATGTCTGAACAGACGAAAATCCTATCGCTGCGCTTAAGTCCAGCGGAGTGGGATCTCCTAACCAACCTGGCCGACCGCCAGGGCTTCAGCCGCTCTAACGCCGCCCGCCTTGCGCTGGTGATGGGCGTGCGGTTCGCAGAGGCGGGGCACACCTTCAACATCACCCGCATGGTCCTCCTGATGGAGTACATGCAGGCGGCCATCGACGTCATGATCACCCGCGATCACGGTGACGTCATCCCCCAGCTTCTGGAGGCTGCCAAGCAGCGCTTGGAGACCTTCCATGCGTAGAGACGACATCCGCTTCAACGGCGCAGCGGCGACGATCGACCACCACTCCGCCCGTGGTCGGATCACGCGGAATGCGGACAACTTCACACGCGGCTCGCAGCTGTTGTCGCACCAATATCAGATGACCTGGGCGGGGGTGAAAATCCCGCTCTGGATCTGGGTCGGCACCTTCATGCTGCTCTTCAATCTCTTCGTGTGGCTGGGCCTCGAGGAGCACGAGTTCCAGCTCGACGTGATGCGGGTCTACTCGTCGATCTGGACATGGGTCGGAGGCGACAAGTTCCGCCTGATCAACCTGACGCTGCCCAACGGAACCGTGGCTCATTTGCCGATCGGCTACGTGCCGTATCACCCTGCCGTGGTCGCCGCATGGACGCAGACCATGAAGATCCTGACGGCCACTCTGGTCATGGCAACCTGTGTCGCCGCACCCATGATCGCGTGGTTCATCACTTGGGCCAACAAGCGGGGCAAGGACATCCTGAAGGAGCGCCATGAGCGCGGCGCGATGCTGGTTGAGCGGCCCGTCCTACTCCGCGAAATTAAGGCTCATAACGGCGACAAGTTCGCTGAAGAATGCCGCACAGGATCGAAGCCGCGAGACCCATCGGCAGTCGGCAAACTCGACCTTCACGACCGCGTCAACATCGGCATCCATACGCCCTATACGATCGCCGGCATCCCCTACCCGTGGCGGCTCGAACAGAGCCACACGATGATGATCGGAACCACCGGTACGGGTAAGACCACCCAGCTCCGGTCGCTCGTCACCCAGCTCCGCAAGCGCCGCCATCGCGCCGTGATTTTCGATCTCACCGGTGCCTTCATGGAAGCGTTCTACAACCCAGAAACCGACGTCATCCTGAACCCCATGGACAAGCGTTGCGCGCCATGGACCCTGTTCGATGAATGCCGGAACTATGCCGACTTCGTCTCGGCTGCGGCCGCCCTCATCCCGTCCCACCCGGACGACAAGGAGCCCTTCTGGCAAAACGCCGCACGGATGCTGTTCATCGAAATGTGCATCAAGCTGCAGGAGATGGGCGAGACCACCAACGCCGCCATCGCACACCACCTCATGCAGGCCGATCTCAAGTCGATCAACGCCAAGCTGGAAGACACCGTCGCGGCCCCACTGACGACCGAGAAAGCGGCCCGCATGGCGGAGTCGATCCGGTCGGTCCTGAACGTCAATGGGCAGGCTCTCCGCTTCATGCCCGACCCCGTCCCTGGCGGTCCCCCCGCCTTCTCGATCAGGGACTGGATCTCGACCCAGCACCGCGATGGATCGATCATGTTCATCACCGGGAGCTACAACGACCTGGAGCTGACGCGCGGCCTGTTCACGCTCTGGATGGACCTGGCCGTGAACAACCTCATGCGCCTACCCAAGACCCGCGACCTGCGGACCTGGTACCTCTTCGACGAGGTCCATGCTCTCCATGCCTTGCCGGCAATCGAGCACGGCCTCCAGAGCGCCCGCAACTACGGGGGAGCGTTCGTCCTCGGCATCCACTCCTTCGACAAGCTAGTCGCGACTTACGGGCTCCAGAACGCGACCGCGCTGACCGGCTTGGCACGGACAAAGTTGATCCTTGCGACCGCCGACCGGACCACGGCCGAGAAGTGCTCGGAGTTCATCGGTAGCCGCGAGGTCCGGCAGATGGATGAGGCGTACAGCTACGGCTACAACAACACGCGTGACGCCTCCACGTTGACGCCTAGGAAGGCGATCGAGCCCCTCGTCATCCCCGACGACATCAACAATCTGCCTTCCCTTCACGGGTTCGTGAAGTTCCCCGACGGCTTTCCCGCGACCCGCATCGAATTGCGCTACAGGAGCTACCCGGAGGTGGCGCTCGGGTTCGAGCCACGGCCCGACATGAAGCCCACCGAATACATCTCGCCGGAGGACCGGCGTCGCCGGGGCAAACGCGCGGATGGGGGTGGCAAGGGGGGCAGGGAGAACGTGCCCGTCAGGCCGCTCAACGGGGCCGAGCCGGTGCTGGAAAAGCCGGAGCCGCAGAAGGAGAGAAGCGAGGCGGAGAAGGCCGCATCAGCGATCGAGGTCACGCATCCACAGCCCCTTCCAGTGCCGCCGTCCGCGTCACCGACGCCGGCGTTCCAACAGGGTGTCGTGATCGATGGAAAGACGGGAGAGGTGATCGCCGCGAGATCACAGCCCTCCGGGTCGGCACCGCTAGGTCGACCGGGTGTGGACGCCACCATGGCAGGCATGGGAACGTCACTCCTGGGGGGACGGCCGAGCTCAGACGGCCAAGACCAAACGCGGTCGGTCGAAGCCGGGAAGTCGGCAGCACGTGGGGAGGCTGGACCGGCCGACACCCGTCAAGAAGAGCAGGTCATGCGCGAGCTGCGCGATGGGATCGGCACCGAGTCGACCAAGCATCATGACCGCGGCCACGACCACGATCACGGCCTTGATGACGGCTACGGGATGGGGGATTGATCCATGCTGTCCGTCGCTTCCGTCAAGTCGGCCTCCGGCGCCGCGAATTACTTCGCAAAGGACGACTATTACACGGCCGAGCATTCGTCCGAGGCAACCGTCTGGGGCGGGCTGGGCGCGGCCGAGGTTGGCTTAAAGGGCGAGGTGACCAAGGAGGCGTTCGAGAAGATCCTCAACGGTGAGCTGCCGAGCGGCGAGAAGGTCAACCAGGTCGAGAACCGACGTTCGGGCGTCGATCTCACATTCTCCATGTCGAAATCGGCAAGCGTCCTCGCCTACGTGGCTGGGGACGAGCGCATCCTCGCCGCGCACATGACTGCGGTCAAGAACACGATGACCTGGGTCGAGCAGAAGTTCGCCGAGGCGCGAACCTATGAGCGGTTCAAGTCTGGCGAGGCAGTACGAACGGGCAATCTGATCTACGCCGCCTTCCAGCACGACACGAGCCGCTCGTTAGATCCCCAGGGACACATCCACGTCCTGGTCGCCAGCATGACAAAGACGGCGAGCGGAGTTTGGCAGGCTCTGCGGAACGACGCTCTCTGGAAGAACAACACCACGATTGGGGCCGCTTACCATGCCCAATTCCGCGCCGAGTTGGGGAAGCTTGGGTATGAGACAGAGGTAACTGGCAAGCACGGCCAGTTCGAGATCAAGGGGGTGCCGAAGGCGGTCATCGACGCCTTCAGCCAGCGCCGCACGGACATCGTTGCGAAGGCTGCCGAGCTGGGGATCACCAACCCCAAGCAGATCGACCGCATAACGACGAACACCCGCGACGCGAAGCTGAACGTAGAGGACCGGCAGGCACTCCGGGATGATTGGAAGGCACGCGCCGCGGAGCTCGGGTTCGACGGCAAGGCACTGGTAGCACAGGCTGAGGCACGAGCCGAAGGTGCGCGGCAGGATACCCAGGGCCATACTCTCGATCGCGCACGTGAGACACTTTCCGGTATCGCCAGCGCGCTTGGTGAGATGTTCAAGCCCAAGGATCCGCTCGTCTCGAGCGGACTGGAGCGGCTGGGTCTCTCCGCCGTCGACATGCGAGCGCAGCACGCCGTCGCATCCGCCATCCGCATCCACGCCCAGCGGGAAGCCGCCTTCTCGATCCCCGATGTAACCCAGACGGCGCTCAATCTCGGCCTCAAGGGCGTGACGGCCGAGCAGATCGACAACCGGGTGAGCCAGCTCATCCGCGAGGAGAAGCTGCTCCCGGGCAAGAGCGACCGGATCGACGGCGTCATCACCCACGTCACGACGCCGGAGGCGCTCGCGACCGAGCGCGGCATCCTCGCCGCCATCGAAAGTGGCAAAGGCGCGGTGTCACCGATCGTCGCGCCGGACAAGGTGCTGGACCGGCTTAACGCCGCGTCGGGCGACAAGGAGCTGAACGCCGGGCAGCTGGCAGCCGCCACCCTCATCCTGACGTCGAACGACCGCGTCGTGGCCGTCCAAGGCGTGTCCGGCGCCGGCAAGTCGACCATGCTCTCGTCGGTCGCGCGAAACGCCGAGCAGGAGGGCCGCAAGGTGATCGGCCTCGCACTGATGAAGGCGACAGCCGACCGCCTCGGATCGGAAACGGGGATCGAGACGCGGACCGTCTCCTCCTTCGTCCACAGCTACGCCCGTCACGCGCTGGCGGGCCAGGGCACCGGCTATAACGGCGCGCGCGCGGAGCTCGCCGGCACCGTCCTCGTGCTCGACGAGGCGTCGATGGTCGGGAGCGACCAGATGAAGCACGTCGTCGGCATCGCAAATGCGCTCGGGGTCGATCGCCTCGCCCTGATCGGTGACAGGCAGCAGATCACAGCCGTCGACGCCGGAAAGGCGTTCGCCATCGCCCAGGAGGGCGGGGTGAGCATGGCGCGCATGGACGAGAACCTGCGCCAGCGGACCGAGCAGCTGCGGACGGTCGCGGCGCTGACCAACCGCGGCGCCGTTCGCGAGGCGATGCAGGTCCTCGACGACAAGGTGATCGCGAACCCGGAGCATGTGAAGGCGGCAGCGGATCACTGGCTGAAGCTGACCCCGGAGGAGCGCGAGGCGACCGCCATGTTCTCCTCGGGCCGCAAGGCGCGCGCGGAGCTGAACCTGCGGATCCAGGACGGGCTGGCGACCGAGGGCACGCTGAAGGGCGAGGGTGTCGAGATCGGTGTCCTCGACAAGGTGAACCACACCCGCGAGGAGCTGCGCTACGCGCAGACCTACAAGGCGGGCCAGGTCGTCGACCTCCGCTACGCCGTAAAGGAGCTGGGACTGCCGCGCGGTACGTTCGACGTGATCGGCGTCGACGCCAAGGGACGCGTCCAGGTGATGATCGGCAACCGGGTCCGCACCTTCGACCCGCAGCGCATCTCGCCCACCGACAAGACCGACGTGATGCAGCTCGCGCAGCGCGAGCAGATCAAGCTCCACGAGGGCGACAAGATCCGCTGGACCCAGAACGACAAGGACCGCGGGCTCAACAACAACGACGTCGCGCGCGTGCTCTCGGCCGACCGCAACGGGATCAAGGTCGAGAGCCTGGATGGGCGCGTCCATGAGCTCAAAGCCGGCGATCCGATGATGGAGCGGATCAGCCTCGCCTACGCGCTGAACATGCACGCCGCCCAGGGCATCACCGCGGACACGGCGGTCGCGGTCATGTCGCACAAGGAGAGCAACCTGTCCAACCAGCGCCTCTTCAACGTGACGGTCACTCGTGTCCGCGACGACATCCGGCTGTTCACCGACGACCGGGAGAAGCTGACCTCCGCGATCGAGCGCAACGAGGGCAACAAGACCTCGGCGCTGGAGACGGTCGGCGAGCTGTCGGTCGATCCCGGCCGCCATGCAGCGGGACCAGGTGGCGGCAAGACCGGCCCGGACACGCCGTTCAACCCCGAGGTGCCCGCCGACCTCGACCGCGGACCCGAGCGAGTAACCGGTGCCAGCGCGAACGCTTCGGCCGACGTCACCAAGGCGGACCCGTCGCCCAGCGGCAAGACCGACATCCGCAACAACCCGACGCTCGATCTGACCGCGATCAGGGTCAACGTCGAGCCGAAAGGCCCCGACCTCCCATTCCCCGAGAAGGACATTGGACTGGAGCTATGAGCACGCAACCAAAGCCGACCTGGGAGCAGGTCCTCGCCATGCCCTGGCATCCTTGCGACTTGGTGACCCACACAATCGCAGAGTGCCGCGCCGACCTTCGCCAGCACAAGGCGCTGGTCTGGGGATCGGACGTCCTGTCGTTCTGCGCGGTCTACGCCGTCCTGTTCACGGTGCTGCGGCCGATCGAGCGCGCCCTCGCTCGTAGGCAAGCGGCACCGGTGAAGCTGGAGACTGTGTGATGGATCAGCTCGATAAACTGCGGGAAATCGCCAAGAATGCTGACCGCTTGTACGACGAGCTCTGGCTCATTCGCGACCCGTTAAAGATCAAGAATACCGACGACCGACTCGAGCATCTTGCAAAGAATATTCAGGATTTCTGCAAGCGACTTTCTTCTCAGGTGGAAACGTTGGTCAATGGAGAACACGATCGCGTACGCGACGAAGAACGAAAACGACAAAACGAGCGACAGCTTAGCTTCTTCGGAAAGGACATGGCTACGCCAGCTGAACCGGCCAAGGAGCCGCTGTCTTGGCTTCAGCGCTGGACGTGGTGGCAAAGGTCCAGCGTGGCAGCGGGAGCCTCAGCGCTTCTGACGCTGGCAGCTGTAAACGCCTTTAAGCCTGCAGATCCTGCGTACGCTTCGACCGCCGCGACGCCCGTGGCGGCCAATGACATGGTGTACAAGGGCCTCTCTGACCGTGAGTGGGAGGCACTTCCAGGAAATCGGTCCGAGGCAAACGCCGATGATCGTTAAGCCATCGACGAAAGCAGCTGACCTGGCATTCCTCGAGGAGATCATCGCCGACGAGGAGTTCGCGACTCTTCCAGCTGCGACCCAGGATCGACTCCGCAGGCATCGACGCGGCCTGTGGGGCGAGCGCGATACGGCCCACATGCTGGATCGGCACTTCCATGCAAAGACGAACACCGCCGTCGTGCATGACCTCCGCCTACCTGATGGCATGGGCGGCTACGCACAATTCGATCACCTCCTTCTCAACCGTATTGGCGAGTTGGCGACGATCATCGAAGTCAAGAACTACGCCGGCACCTTGTCGAAAAACGAGCACAACGAATGGATCGTTTGGTACAAGGGACAGCGGACGCCGAAAGACATACCGAACCCCGTTGCCCAGGCTAGACGGCAGGCGGAGGTACTCAGGAGCTGGCTAAGAGAACACGGTCTTGCGAAGGCATTCCCGAATGTAAACGTATTCGTGTCGGTGCCACCCGAGTGCAAGATCGATCGCTCCAAGATCGGGTCCGACGTGCCGATCGTGAAGTCGGACAACCTCTTTGCGGCTTGGGAGCAGTCGTTCGACGTATCAGGCCTGGACCTGCTTCTTGGTACGCACCTGTCGGCGCTCCAATTACAGCAAGTCGCAAAGCGGATCGCCAAGGCACACGTTCCACCGCCAGACATATACGACGAGCTAAAACTTCGACCAGCGGACGATGACGTTTCCCTAAACGATGACGTTCTGGAAGACGCCGAACAACCGCAGGCATCGGCGCTAAGCGACGTGCTTGCCGAGGACGTGGCCCGGTCAACTCGGGCGAGCGACGTCCACGCCAGTGCGGATGAAGGTGCCGTTGTCGAAGAGGGGACTCTCGCCGGCTCCGAAAATACGGTGCAGCGGAACCGTAATACCGGCACGCCGTACCAGCTTTGCGCCGGCATCTTTGAGCGTGTGCTTCGAGACGGCCGGATCGGCTTCAGCGCAGACGCCAGGGACGAAGCGGCGCGCGACCGCCTGAAGTCTGCGTGCCGAGGTCGAGCGCAGTGGATTTCGCGCTATCAGAATTGGGTCTGCGACGACGACCGAGCACTGGAAATCCGCAACCTGCTCGCGGAAGGATCAGGTCTAGGAGCAACGGTCCGCTCGGCTTCCGAGCTGGCGAGCGGTGAGCTTCCTGCAGATCGGACCGTCGATCCAGCGCCCACGAAGAAGGCAGGACCGGCAGCTGAGATTTGCGAGGGCATCACTACACGTGAGCTCCCCGACGGAAGACATGCCTTCCGCGCAAGGAAGAGTGACCAAGCCGCCAAGGATGCGCTCTCTGCGGCTTGCAAGGGCGTTGGGCAGTGGAACCCGCTCTATCAAAATTGGATCGTCCCGGCAGATCGCGCACCAGCGATACGCGCTGCTATCGAGGCCGCACTCTCCGACCACGCAGGAACCGACAACACCAGCGCCCCTGTAACGCGTGGGGATGGGGCCAAGAACCGCGAGGTGATCGTATGAGCCAGTGGCAGTTTGAGGAGATGGGCGAGTTCGGCTCCGAAGCCGACGCCGATCGGTGGGCGAAACGCAACAACCTCGATCCGCGAGATGTCCGCATATCCCGAAAGGGTAGCGGAGTAGAGCTTGAGGTCCGGAGATCGGCCCTCGGGGACAGTGGCGCACGCCACGATGACCGTCGCGACGGCCGTCGCAACGGCTTTTTCTGACCAGGGAAGGGACTAAGATCATGAAGCTTCGATATTTCACCGCCGTCGGGGCCGCAGCGCTCGCGATCGGCATGCCGGCCGTAGCAAGCGCCGCTCCGCGGACCGCGGTTCTCATGGCGATGACCAGCTTCGCCAGCGAGAAGGCAGGCGCCGACGGCGTCGCCAAGGGCGAGCTCAAGAAGGCGCAGTACAAGGCGCATGCGAAAGCGCATGCCAAGGGCGACTGCAAGGATTGCCCCGACTGTCCGGACTGCGCGGATTGCGCCGACGCCAAGCCGGTGGTCACCGCCGCCGAGGAAGCGGCCGGCATCTGCGATCCGCTGAAGCACGGGATCGCGAAGAAGGGGAAGGTTGGTGCTTAACCGCGCTGCCCTTCTCGCCGTGACGGCCGCTCTCGCGGCCGTCACACCTTCAACGGCAATCGCGCAGAAGCTGGGGCAGGGAGGCACCGGCGTCGACGAGACAACCGAGCTGCCGCGCTGCGACACGCCGCTTGGCGTCGCCGCTCTGGTCGAGCAGAAAGCCGCCAGCGCAACGGACAACCTGTCGCCGCAGCTTCAGGCGCTGATGCGGATGGCGGAGATGCAGAACGGGGGCAGCACGGCCAAGGTCGATCCGATCCCTCTCGTCAAGTTGATGGCCGACAAGTCGAATTGCTTCCGCGTCGCGGACAGAGGCGCGGCATTCGACGCCCTCGAGCGGGAGCGGGCGTTGGCAGGAGGGGCGCCGCGAGCTGTCACCAAGGCTGACTACCTGCTGCAGGTGCAGGTGCTCTACTCCGATGCGAAGTCGCGCGAAAGCGGGGGTGGCGTCGGCGGGGTGTTCGGAGGCGCCGTCGGTCTCAAGTCCAAGACACTGGAAAGCCAGGTGCTGCTGACCCTCGTCAACGTCGATACAGGGATCCAGGAAGCAGTCGCGAGCGGCTCAGCCCGCAAGAAGGATCTTGGCGTCGTGGGTGGCGGTCTGCTGCTCGGGCTTGGCGTGGGTGCCCTGGGCGGCACCTACGGTTCGACCGACATCGGCAAGATCACCTCGCTCGCAATGGTGGACGCGATGCGGAAGCTGTTGGAGACAGCAAAGCCGCGGCTTGCAGGTCGGGTTGCGGGAAGCCCGGCAGCTACAAGCAGCACCGGCCAGGCTACGTCCTCGGTCTCGCCGGCGACGTCCACGCCGCGGCAATAGGGTCAGCCCATGAACATGATGGATCGCTTTGGGCTGACCCCGTGCCCCTACTGCTCTGCCGGCCTCCTGCCATGGACGCCTGGAAAGCGAATCCATCACTGCGGCCGATGCCAGCGGCCGCTCGCGGTCTACCGAGGTGTCCTGCAGCGGCGACGCTTCCGCATTATTCCCCTCTATGCCGCAGTCCACGCGGCCGCGGCGCTTCTCGCGCTGGTGGCGATCGCCGTGTCGCTCGTCACAGGCAGCGGACTCGATCACATCATCGCGGCAATCGCCTTTCCACTGGCGCTGTTCGGCGCAAGCGACATCGCAGACGGATACCTCTCGATGCGGACCGGGGTCCATAAGACGTTCGGCCGGGTCTGGACCGGTGCGCCGGCTAGGGCCTTTGGGGCGGGAACGATCGCCTTCGGTATCGCCGGCTGCGCGATCGCGGCCATCGGCATCGCGATCGCCGCATGACCAGCAGACTAGCCCACCGACACCAGCGCAAGAAGCAGGCACCGGCCGCGGTTCCTTCTGGGAAGCCGACCGCAGGTCCGAGGCTGGTCTGGCGCGGCCTCGTGATCGCAGCGCTCCTGCTCGGCCACCAGTTCATTCTCACCCTGATCCATTATCTTGGTGGCCCCGCCCTCGGAATCGATCCAACTGCTGCGGGGCTAAATGCCGCTACGATCATCGGCGCCGCTGCCATTATCGCGCTGCCGGTCGGGATCGATTTGCGGCGTCAACATCGTCGCGAGGCAGTCGGGCTGGTTCCTGTCGCATGGGACGCAAGAACCATCCGGATCGTCGCTGCAGCCCTTCTGATCAGCCAGCTGCCGCTTGCCATCCTGGCCCTACAAGGGGCGACGATATGGCAGGCAGGCGGTCAGGCGCAGCTCGGCATCGGCCGCTCCATGCTGAGCTCATCAGGGCCGGTCGCAGCCTTTGCACTCGGCATAGCCGTCGTGCTGATCGCTCCGGTGATCGAGGAGATCCTCTATCGCGGCTACCTGCTCGGCGCCCTCGCGCGTCACACGCATAGCGTTGTGTCGGTACTCATCGCGTCGCTATGCTTCATGCTCATCCACGCAGAGCCGGCGAACCTGATAGCGAGCCTATGCCTCGGGGTCGCGACCGGCATCTGCCGTATTTCGACACGCTCAGTCTGGCCCGGCCTAGCGGTTCACATCGCGAACAACGCTTTTGGCCTCTGGTATCTGACGCAACTTTAGCGCGTCATTTCGCGCGAGCGCGGCGCTTCGGGGCGGCCGGGGACGCTTCCGCGGTTTGCTCCGGTGCGGCAGCGTTCTTCGGCTTCCTGCCCAGCCCGATCGTCTTCGCCATCGCGCGGCGTGCCTCGGAATAGTTTTCGGCCACCATCGGATAGTCGGATTTGAGCGCGTAGCGCTCCCGATACTGCTCGGGCGTGAGCCCGTGACCCGCCAGATGACGACGGAGCGTCTTGTACGGCTTGCCGTCGATCATCGAGATGATGTGGTCCTTGGACGCCAAGGACTTGCGGACGCTTACGGCCGGAGTGAACGCCGTCTCCGGCTCTACCGCCTCGGGAGCGGCATCGCCAGGAGCAAGCCGAGCCACGGCATCGTGCATGGCTTGAAGGAACCCGGGCACGTCGTCGGCCGCGACGCGCGTGTTGGGGTTGCTCAACCAGGCGATGGTCAGCTCCGTGGCGAGCTCGACACTGTTGGTCGACGTCGGGGAAGCGGGATCATCGGCCATTACATGCTCACAGGAAAGGTCGGCTGCGGGGCATAAGCCTTCGTCCTCACCAACAAGTCAACGGGCGATGGGGATCTCGTCGATGCGGGTAGTCCAGGACGGGCTCTTGAACGCCCGTTTGGTATCATAACCCTTCTGACCGAAGCCTTCGGCCGCAAGGTGGACAGTTTGTCTGCCGAACCGCTGGTTTAGCCCATCCATCGCAGCGAGCAACTCGGGTGACCGGGGATCGGGTGTCGTGAAGAGGTCGGCCTGGTGGGCCGTCGCGGCTTCGAGGCCCTCCAGCATCACGCCGCACTTCGTATAGATCCGGCCTTCCTCGAACATGGCATCGCTCATGCGGCCCGCCATGCCGGCGATGACCCGAGGATCGTTCGTCGCCGGCGAGAGCCGGCCGACACGCGACGCGGACGGAGGGTCGGGCCTGAAGCGGCTCCCATGCGCGAACGCGATCAGGCGTGTGGCGGTCAGCCCTTGTGCGCGGATCTTCTCTGCAGCGCGCACGGCGCGGCGAGCCATCGCCTCGCGCAGTACCGCAGGGTCGGAGACGGGCTCTCCGAAACAGCGGGTCACGGCCGCTGCCTTAGTCGGCGGGGGTTCCACCACCAACTCTGTGCAGACGATCCCGTTCAGCTCGCGGACGAGCCGTTCGAGTACGACCGTTCCGACGTTGCGGGCGAGATCGGGAGGCATGGCGGCCAAGTCCGCGGTTGTGCGGATCCCGAGCGGCTTCAGTCGCGCCGTCAGGGCGCCGGCGATGCCCCAGACCTCCTCGATCGGCCACGTCGCAAACAGGCGGGCGCGAAGCTCAACGTCATGCAGGTCTACGACGCCGCCCCAGACCTTCTCGGACGCTTTCGCGAGAGCGTTGGCAACCTTGGCGAGCGTTCGGGTGGGGCCAAGCCCTACCCGGACCGGCAAGCCGGTCGACCGGAGGACGACGTTCTTGATCCGGTGAGCAGTCGCAACATCACCGAGGCCCGTTGCCAGCGGCGGCAACGATACGAATGTCTCGTCGATGGAGTACGACTCCAGTTCCCCGAACTCGGATAGCACCTGGTTGAATCGCCGGTTCATGTCGGCATAGAGTTCGTAAGAGGAGGAGAGATAGCGAATGCCGTGCCGGCGCACCTTATCTCTGATCTTGAATAGCGGTGCACCCATCTTGATGTGGAGCGCCTTGGCTTCCTCGCTTCTAGCTACCGCACAAGAATCCCCGTTTGAAAGCACCAAGACGGGGACGCCGCGTAAGGATGGATCAAAGACCCGCTCTGCGCTCACATAGAAGTTTGTGCAGTCGACCAACGCAAGCACAGTCAGGCTCTCTGAAGATTACGGACGCTTGCTCTGACTACGCCCCAAACCTCAACGCTCTCATCTGCGACGACCGGCTCGTAGCGCATACTGCTATTGCGCGCTTCAAGCACAGGAACACCCTCTCGGATCATGAGCTGGCGCACCACGAAACCGCCATCGACCACGGCAATAACGATGCGGCCGGAAGTCGGCTTGGCATCGCGATCTACGACGACAACGTCCATATCGTAGATTCCAGCCTCAATCATGGATTGACCGCTGACCCTGAACACGAAGCTTGCAGCGCGATCGAGCCGGAGCAGCTCGACGAGGTTGATAGCCGACTCCTCCCAGTCCTGGGCTGGAGACGGGAAGCCGGCTCCAGCTGCGCCAATCACGCGCAGCTGCAGATCGGGAGGTGCCTCGCTGAGCGGGATGGGGTGACTGGACGGGATGAGGTTGAACGCAGACATGGCGCGCTCATTATCCTCAAACCAGAACGTGTTGGGAACAGGGGAAAACGGAGCGCGAACATTTTCCTTTCCCAGGAGGCGTTCGTGACTCATAGAGTCGTGATGCCGATCCGCCCCGAGAACCGCTTCCTCTACCCAATCGATTGGCCCCAGCTATCGCAATGGGTGCGTTTCGAGCGCGCCGGAGAGCGCTGCGAACGGTGCAAGCGGCCTCACCTGCAGACGGTCGCTCATCTCGGGGACGGGCGCTGGTGGGATGCTCAGGACGGTGTGTGGCGCTCCGATCGCGGTAAGCGCCTGCAGCTTCGCAGCGGCTTCGCGCCGGGGGTCGTTCGAACCACCTACGTGGTCTTGGCCTGCGCGCATCTCGACCATGATCTGGAGCGCCCGGGCCGCGACGGTCGCGAACAGGATTGGCGCCAGTTCGAGGATCTGGGTCTGCGAAACGTTGAAAACCAGCTTCATGGCCGCGTAGGCATTGTGCGACGC
>NZ_QQWW01000024.1:0-25185 GCF_003950435.1 Sphingomonas sp. ABOLG | reverse complement strand
TGGGATCGAGCAGCCGCTTCCGCTGGCCGCAAGGCCCTCAATCTGCCGCCGGATAGCCGCGCCGCCTAAGCGTTCGCTGATTGTTCGCCCTTAGCGTTGTTTAGCGTACCATCCACGCTATGCCCTCCAAAAGGCGAGAATGCCCGCGTCACGGCCCGTGCAAGGGCCAGGAAGGGCCTTGTGTGGTGCTTGGACCCCTTCGGCGTCTCCGGGCGTCCTGCGGCCCGCTACAACCCGCTGGCGCAGCTCGACCCGGCAAGCCCGGACCTCGCGGAAGATGCGCAGACAATCGCGGACGCGCTGGTCCACGACGCGCCGGGGCAATCGGGCGAGGCGCACTGGAACGAGGAAGCCAAGGCGCTGATCGCCGGCGTGATCCTGCACACCGTCGTCCACGAGCCCGTGTCCCAAGTGACGCTCGCCACGGTGCGCGACAAGCTCACGCGCGATCCCGCCGGCATTGCCGCACTGCTGGCGGACATGCAGGCCAGCAGCGGCGCGCATGGCCTGATCGCACGCGCCGCCAACCGCCAGCTCGGCAAATCCGATCGCGAGGCCGCCGGCGTGCTGTCCTCGGCGCAGCGCCACACCCACTTTCTCGACAGCCCGCGCCTGGTCGAAAGCACGTCCACGTCCGATTTCCGGTTCGCGGACCTGAAGGAGCGACCCGGCACCGTGTTCCTGTGCCTGCCGCCCGACCGGCTCGAGACCTATGCGCGCTGGCTGCGGCTGCTGGTCGCCCAGGCCGTCACCGACATGGCGCGGTCCCCTGCCCGGCCGACAAGCCCTGTGCTGTTCCTGCTCGATGAGTTCGCCGCGCTCGGCCGACTGGAGCCGGTGGAGCGCGCGATGGGGCTGATGGCGGGCTATGGCCTCCAGCTCTGGCCGATCCTCCAGGACATGCACCAGCTGCGCGCGCTCTACGGCGAGCGCGCCGGCACGTTCCTGTCCAATGCCGGCGTGATCCAGACGTTCGGGGTCAACGATCATGCCACCGCCGACATGCTCTCGCGCACGATTGGCGACACGACGCTGGAATATGCGACCCTCGGCACGTCGCGGGGCACTGGCTGGGGTGACAATCGCGCCGGCCCCTCGGAAAGCGTCAGCACGCATGTCACGACGCGGCGGCTCGTCACGCCCGACGAAATCATGCGGATGCCGGCCGACACCCTCCTGCTGCTGCGCCAGGGCGAACGCCCGCTCTGGGCCAGCAAGGTTCGCTACTATGACCAGCGCGAGTTTGCCGGCCTGTTCGATCCGGCGTGATCGCACACACCCGTTCATGGAAAATCGAACGGTGAGTTTTGGGGTAGCGCCTCACCACCCTTTCCGCCGGCGGAACGCTGAAGGCACAAACCGCCGGTTTTGCCTGGCTTCTCCCGGAAGCCCTGCGGCCGATAGGCCGCTCTGGTGGCGGCGATAGCCGGCACGGATCGAAAGCGCATTGGCCGATAGGCCAATTCCGCATCTTTCTGCCCTTTGTGCACAGGGCAGCCTACCCCAAAGCTCACTGTGGCCTTCTGATTCAATTATTCTTCTAGATTCAAGATTCAGATGCTCGAAACCCGCGGAAAACTGGCGGAAATTAGCTCTAATGGTGAGGGTTCGGGCCGATTCGCGTGAGCCTTGGGGTAATCAACGGTGAGCCTTGGGGCGTATTAAGGTGAGCGTTCGGGTCGATTCTGGTGAGCCTTAGGGTATCTAGAAATTCGACGGTGAGTTTTCGGGTATCTCCTCACCGTAGATCGGCGAGCCGAGTGGATTGTCCACCTCACTTTTCATGTTAAGGTGAGCGCAGCAATAGCTATCACTCACCTTTGAGACACGCCCATGCCCCAACCCGCGCTTGCAGATGGATCGTTCCGCACCCTAACTCAGCGAGGCAAGGGCAACCCCTTCAATCCCTCTCATTACGGCGAGATCGTAAAGCCGGGCGAGCTGGTCGACATTGTCGAGCTAAGTCCCCTCACCCTTGCCGATCGCCGCACCTACAATCTGCTGATCGCCAATGCCTGGGAGCGGATCGGCGAACCGATCGTCCATCGGATTGCCAAATCGGCGCTGAAAGGCACGCATCAGGGTAACGAGCGGATTGAGGCCTCCCTGCTCCGCCTGATGGGCACGATCGCGATCGTCACCATCCGCAAGAGCGGCAAGAGCTACAAGCGCCGTGTACAGCTCCTCGGCCCGAGCGACGAAAGCTTGGAGAAGGACGGCTTCCTC
Source organism: Sphingomonas sp. ABOLG (assembly GCF_003950435.1). Taxonomy (NCBI): domain Bacteria; kingdom Pseudomonadati; phylum Pseudomonadota; class Alphaproteobacteria; order Sphingomonadales; family Sphingomonadaceae; genus Sphingomonas; species Sphingomonas sp. ABOLG. The sequence continues at coordinate 22,959 of NZ_QQWW01000024.1, read as the reverse complement.
CATTACCGCATCCCTGAGGAACTGATCGAAATCCTGCGGAACAGCGAGGTGTATGCCCGTCTCAAAACGCAGGTGATGTATTGCTTCGAGTCAAAATACGCCCTCTGTCTCTACGAGATGATCGAGCGGCGGATCGGCCTCGAATACAAGCAGACAGAGGAATTTACGATTGAGGAGCTGCGCGGGCTGCTCAACGTGCCCGCTGGCAAGCTGGAGCGGTTCGCCGATCTCAATAAATACTGCCTCAAGGTAGCGGTAGAGGAGATCAACAAGCTCTGCCCCTTTTACGTCGATTTCACCCCCATCAAAAAGGGCCGCAAGGTCGAGCGGATCGCGCTCCACTGGTTCCCGAAAACCTCCAGCGGGAAGCGGGACGCGCAAAGCCTGATCGACCAGCACAGCGTCGTCCGTCGCGCCAAGATGCGCGGGCTGGCAGCCGAGCTGCCGGTGCTCGTGGATTTTAGCGTCCCAGCCGAAAGGTGAGCCGCTACCCTAAAACTCACCGATAGGCTTTCGACCAAGTTTACAGGTGGTCGTGTTCACGCGCTGTCCTGATAACATGTTCACACGTTAACACATGGGCTGACCGCGATCTGGGTGTCCCCTCAAATGACGGTCACTCACCCAGCCCTTGCATGTTCCAATCCGGCCGGATCATTCGGATCAACCCCGCTTCCAATCCTGGCGCGGTCAGCACCGGAAGCCCGTTCCACGCTGTGTCCAGGGGTCGTGATCAGGATCTCGACACGGCTGCCTGCATTAAGCGCCGTCAGGATAGGGCCTTTGATGCGCGCACTAGTGCGCTGCCGGGCGTGACCGCGAACATAATGCGCCATGCGGCCCGGCAGACGCTCGCCGGGAGGCAGCGGCTCACCCATAGATGTTTCACCTCTCCTCTTTCGGAGCTGCGTCACCGTTCCCCGAACGGGTGCTTGCCGTACTGGCGCATCAGGAGGTCGATCGCCTCGCCCATCAAGGCCTGGAGGGTAGTTCCGTTCTCCGCCGCTAGCACGTTTAGGCCCCGGCTGACCTCCGGGCTGAAGTATGCGCTCACCGCCTTCTTTCCCTGCCGCGCTGCCGATCGCACCGGCGCCGCGTCATCGATGGGAGGAACCAAGGCGCTCGGCTCGACCTTCGCGCGTTCTGCGCGCTGCTGCCTCATGGCACCAAATTTGCTCATGTCAGCCTCGCTTCTTCCTGCTCTTCTTACCTGTGGACAGGTTCACACGTTCTCGTGTCCACGTCCATAGCGCCGCAATCTCCTCCGCCGCCTTGCCGTCCGGCTCCGCCTCCATCGCGGTTTTCCCTTGCGCCGTGCTGTGGTGATAGATCGCGCGCATAGTAAGCATGACGGGCGCGACCGGCACGCCCATGCCCTCAACGCCTTCACTGCCTTCGATCAACTCGCGCGCGTCCCGGTAAGTAGTTGGTGCACGCTGAGGGCCGCCCATGAAGAGCACGAAGGCCGGCTTGCCTGCTGCCTTCACCAGCTCGGCCGTCGTTTCGACCGCTGACAAGTCGAAGGCCTGGGGACGGCACGGAATGAGGATCAGGTCCGCGGCCTTGCACGCCTCGCGCGCCATAATGTCCGCGTGTGGGGGCGTGTCGATAATGACCAGGTCCGCGCCTAGATCGGCCGCTTGCTGCACCTTGCGCGGAAGGAGGGTAGGGGAGGCACAGTCCACGACCTCAGGGTCCGCGCCTCCTCGCCAGTGATTCCACTGGCTGGCGGTCGCTTGCGGGTCCGCGTCGAGAATCAGCGCAGACAGACCCGCACTGGTGGCAGCGCCGGCAAGGTGGATGGCAAGCGTGGTCTTACCCGCTCCGCCCTTCTGGCTGATAATAGATATGGTCTTCATGTAGCCACCTGAACGTGTTCGCGTGTGAACATGATGGGTAGAGGACATGTGGTCAGGATAGCAATCCCACATGTGAACGACCCAGCTCATGGCTTGTCGCGCAGATCCTGACGTCCGAACGTCGCAACAGTCCCGGCTTTCACGCCGGGAATATATCTGCCATCCTAGATATATGGATATCGATTCGGCCATCTCAGCCTTGGGGGCGCTTGCACAAGGCACTCGCCTGGATACCTTCAAGCTGCTGGTGCGCCATGAACCAGATGGCATGGCTGCCGGCGAAATCGCCCGCCAACTCGATGTGCCGCAAAACACCATGTCTGCACATCTCGGCATCCTTGCGCGTGCCGGCCTTGTGCGCTCCGAACGGCAGAGCCGCTCAATCATCTACCGCGCCGATCTGGGCGGGCTGCGGGCGCTGACGCTGTTCCTGATCAAGGATTGCTGTGCCGGCTCGCCTGAGCTGTGCGCGCCTCTTGTCGCCGAACTCACCCCGTGCTGCTGAAAGGACGCGCCGTGGCCGTCGATATCGTCATCTATCACAATCCCGAGTGCGGCACGTCGCGCAACGCCCTCGGCCTGATCCGCAATGCCGGCATCAAGCCGCACGTCGTCGAGTATCTGAAAACCCCGCCTTCGCGCGCGTTGCTGGTCGAACTGATCGACCGCGCCGGCATGACGCCGCGCGATATGCTGCGCGAGAAGGGCACCCCTTTTGCGGAGCTGGGCCTGAACGACGCCTCGTTGTCCGATGAGGCGCTGGTGGATGCGATGATGGCGCATCCGATCCTCATCAATCGGCCACTCGTCGTCTCGCCCTTGGGCGTGAAGCTCTGCCGCCCCTCCGAGGCGGTGCTTGATCTGCTGCCGCCCCCCCAACTCGGCGCCTTCGCGAAGGAGGACGGCGAACAGGTGGTGGACGCGTCGGGCCAGCCCCTCGGCTGATGCTGCTCGCCGTCCTGATCTTCGTCGCCACGATCACGCTCGTCATCTGGCAACCCAAGGGGCTGGGCATCGGGTGGAGCGCGATGGGCGGCGCTGTCGTGGCGCTGCTGGTGGGGGTCGTCTCGCTGTCGGACGTGCCCGTGGTGTGGGACATCGTCTGGAACGCGACGGGTGCGTTCGTGGCGATCATCGTCATCAGCCTGCTGCTCGATGAAGCCGGATTCTTCGAATGGGCGGCGCTTCATGTCGCTCGCTGGGGCAGGGGCAACGGCAAACTGCTGTTCGCGCTCGTCGTCCTGCTTGGCGCTGCGGTGTCCGCACTATTCGCCAATGACGGTGCGGCGCTGATCCTGACGCCCATCGTCATCGCCATGCTGCGGGCGCTGGGATACGGACCCAAGGCGATGCTCGCCTTCGTCATGGCGGCCGGCTTCATCGCTGACACCGCCAGCCTGCCGCTGGTCGTCTCCAACCTCGTCAACATCGTGTCGGCCGACTTCTTCGGGATCGGCTTCGGCGAATATGCGTCCGTGATGGTGCCGGTCGATCTGGTGTCGATCGTCGCCACGCTGGGCGCGCTGCTGCTGTTCTTCCGGCGGGACATACCGGGCACCTATGACGTGGGGCAGCTCCGGCAACCCGGCGAAGCGATCCGCGACGCCGCGACCTTTCGGGCTGGGTGGATCGTTCTGGCGCTGCTGCTCGCCGGCTTCTTCCTGCTCGAACCGCTCGGCGTACCGGTCAGTGCCGTCGCTGCTGCCGGTGCGATCCTGCTGCTGGTGATCGCAGGGCGGGGCCATGTGATCCAGACTGGCAAGGTGCTGCGCGGTGCGCCGTGGCAGGTCGTGATCTTCTCGTTGGGCATGTACCTCGTCGTCTATGGCCTGCGAAATGCGGGCCTTACGGACGACCTGGCCGCGCTGCTCGATCGCACCGCGCAAGGTGGTGTGTGGGGCGCGGCGCTTGGCACCGGCGTGATCGCGGCTGCCCTGTCGTCGGTGATGAACAACATGCCGACCGTGCTGGTGGGCGCGCTGTCGATCGACGCCACCAATGCTACGGGCGCGATCAAGGAAGCGATGATCTACGCCAATGTGATCGGCTGCGACCTTGGCCCCAAGCTGACACCGATCGGGTCGCTCGCGACGCTGCTATGGCTCCACGTCCTTGGCCAGAAGGGCGTGCGGATCGGCTGGGGCTATTACTTCCGCGTCGGGGTGACGCTTACCGTCCCCGTCCTGCTCATCACGCTTGCGGCCCTCGCGCTGCGAATTGGGATTGCCTGATGCCTCTCCGCGACTTGTCCGAACCTGACCATCTGCCGGCGCTCGATCCGGCGTTCGTCCGCGAGCGCCCGGCGCTGGGCCTCGGCCCGACTGACCCCGCGCCGCGCATCCTGCTGCTCTACGGATCACTGCGCGAGCGGTCGTTCTCTCGTTTCGCGGTCGAGGAGGCCGCCCGCCTGCTGCGCCTGTTTGATGCCGAGACACGCATCTTCGATCCCTCGACGCTGCCGCTGCCCGATCAGATAGCGGGCGACGATCATCCCGCGGTCCACGAGCTTCGCGAGCTGGCGCTGTGGTCAGAGGGCCAGGTATGGTGCAGTCCGGAGCGGCACGGCCAGATCACCGGCGTCATGAAGGCGCAGATCGATCATCTGCCGCTGGAGATGAAAGGCATGCGCCCGGCCCAGGGACGGACGCTGGCCGTGATGCAGGTGTCCGGCGGGTCGCAGTCGTTCAACGCGGTCAACACGCTGCGCCTGCTCGGCCGTTGGATGCGGATGTTCACCATCCCGAACCAGTCCTCGGTGGCGATGGCCTACCAGGAGTTCGATGAAGCCGGTCGCATGAAGCCGTCGAGCTATTACGATCGTATCGTGGACGTGATGGAGGAGCTGGTGCGCTTCACCGTGCTGATGCGACCCCATGCCGCCCAGCTGGTCGATCGCTACTCCGAACGCAAGCAATCCGGCATGCCCGTTGATGCGGCAACCGATCTGTCGAGCATCGCGGTTGCGCCACAGCGGTAACCCGTCGCCAAAGTCCTGAGTTTCGCACCAACTCCTTAGCCGACAGGCTAAGACTGTGTGCGAGCTTTAGGACGCAGAGCGAGCTAGATCGACAGCGCCATGCAGTGGGATGGGCACTGCCATACCTCCCTTGTCAGCCATAGCACTGAGTGCTACATGTTCCTTATGAACGATGCTGTTGAAACCGTGCGGACCTTCAAGACCGCTTGGTTTGCAAAGGCGGCACGTAAGGCGCTCATCAAGGATGATGAGCTGTGCGAGGCCATCCAGGAGGTGATGAAGGGTCAGGCTGACGATCTTGGCGGGGGCGTGTTCAAGAAGCGCCTGAATAAGAACCGGCACCGGAGCATCATCCTCGCCAAGGGACGGCGCCACTGGGTTTATACCTATCTCTTCGCGAAGAAGGATCGGGCCAACATAGATGATCCTGAGTTGAAGGCATTCCGCCAGCTCGCCGAGCTTTATGATCGAAAGACAGACGACGAGATTGAGCGGGAGCTGACGGCAAAGGAATTGGTGGAGATATGCAATGACGGCAACGCGTAAGTTCAAGAGCGATGCGTTTGAGGCGATCCACAGCGCCGCCTCGGGCATGTATCGGGTCGGCACGATCGACAAGGCTACCATGCGTGACTTCGACGAATCCTGTTTGGCCGTGCCACCGGTCATCGCGCCTGCTGACATCAAGCAGCTCCGCGAAACCAACAAGGTGAGCCAACCGGTGTTCGCCCGCTATCTCAACACCAGCGAAAGCACGGTTGAGAAGTGGGAAACAGGCGCGAAAAAGCCCAGTGGGGCGGCGCTCAAGCTTCTGTCGATCGTCCAGAAGCATGGGCTGCAAATTCTGGCGTAGGGCAGGTTATGAGCGCCCAGCTGATAAGGGATCGTGCCGATTTGGCCCCTCTCATCGCCGTCTCTGGTGGTGGTTCGCATTACGTTTACCTGCTGCGGACGGGGAACCAAAGTTTGGTGGCTTAGGCACGCCGTTCGAGCGCACCTCGGTCATCGTCACGACGAACCTCGCCTTTGGCGAGTGGCCGACCGTCTTCGGCGACCCCAAGATGACCACCGCGCTGCTCGACCGCATTACCCACCACTGCGACATCGTCGAGACCGGCAACGACAGCTGGCGCTTCAAGCACCGCAGCTGACGCCTGGGGCACCTCGCAGAGAACGCTTCGCGCTGGTTGCGCCTCCGGTCGGGCTACGCCCGCCCTACGCCACAACCAGCGCGAACGGCGCGCTCGTCATACCCGTCACACTGCTCGACGAAGGGGGTCCCTTTTGGACGCCGATTGACAGGCCCGAGAGAACCGCTTTCTCGGACAAGCATTTTTGGGAAGATATACACGGTCGCTGAAGCCAATCCCGGGGTCACTGGTGAGGAGCTGATTGGCCTGCTGAGCGCCGTGGATTCTACCAGAAACAAATCCGCGTACACGCAGGGAGGGCAAGTTTCAGCATCGTGGCTGGTGGGCTACATCGAAGGCGGATATTTCCGCAGTGACCGCCAACACCTTCAAGATTATCAAGAGCAATAACTGCGGCCACGTGCATAGCGTCGCCTAGATTAGCACGCGCTCCACCTCGTCCAGCGTCACGTCGTCTGGGCGGCGATCATAGAGCTGGGTAGTGCGCGTGGAGGCATGGTTCGCCATCGTTGCGGCGCGCTCCAGCGTCCGCCATTTTTCAGATAGGCAGTGATCCCGGTCGCGTGGAAAGAGTGGTTGCCGATCGCCGTCTCGATGCCAGCCGCAGCCGCACGTCGGCGCACCATCTGAAAGGCATTGGCCTGGGGGAGGGGGGTATCGCTTAATCGCTTAGTCCCACGTGCAATCGTACGGAAAAGTGACCCCTTCCTATCCTCGCGCAGCTCACATCCATCGAGATAGGCGGCCAGATATTCCTCCAGATTATGGTGACACGGCATTTCGTGGCGTTTGCCACCTTTCTCGTGCAGCCGCACCCAGAGGCGCCGATTCTGCACGAACACGTCCTCCACGCGCATCGCCAGCGTCGCGCCGATCCGTGCGAACGAATAGACCATCAGCCCGATCAGCGCCCGATCGCGTCCAGTAGTCGCCGTGCCTCTTCGGGGGCCAGCACTGGTGTCTTGCCGCGCCGGACGCTGTGCGTCGGCCCCCGCACGGACGCGGCCGGGTTCATCGGCAAGACTTGGCCTGTGACCAGCCAATCGAACAGATGACGCACGCCTGCGAGCCGCTGCTTAGCCGATGACGCTTGCCAGTCCTTCCGGTCCTGTTACTTTCTCGAAAGCGGCCTGCTGCTCCTCACTGAGCACCAGACCGGGGCTCCCGGCGAAGAACTCCCTTTCTGCCACCACAGACGTCGGGAGCCCGTGCATCCGCTGCCTGGCAAGCTCGTCCCCCGCCCGCTCAAGCCGCGCCTCAGTCGCGATCATGTCGCGGGACGTGAAGCGGTCCTGGTCCCGCCCGTCCTTGCCCAGCGCCACCAGCTCGGGACTGGCGCGCACCGCCGCCATCACCCGGTCGAACTGCTCCTTGCCATCGCTGTGCCGGTGGACGAACATCGCCAGGTCACGGGTGGTGAAGGTCGATTGCTGCCGCGTGATCCCGTCGAGCGCAATGCGCGGGTCGGGTCGACCATCGCTCCTATGCCGACCAGGGCATCGAGCTTGAGCCGCAGCACAAGATCGGGTCGGCGGGCATGCGCCGCCTCGACCGCGGTGAGGATGCCGAACGCGCGGACGATCATCTGCGGATCGCGCGCGAGAACGGCGAGAAGATCGCGGCTGACCTTCCAATCCCAGCTCGGCCATGCGCTCATTCACATGAGCCGCCCATGCCTCACGCCAGCTCTTCAGATGCTCATTGCTGTTCCAGTCGCGGTTCTTCTTGCCGAACCCACCTCGCGCATCGACAGCATGACATGCGCGTGCCCACGACAATTTAAGTTCGATCTAGACTGCGAATACGGCTGCCTGACTCAGCAGGTCATAGGACGTGGTTCTAAGCGTCCGCGGAAGATCGTTGACCCCCTGCTCCCGCATCCGGTTGAGTGTCGAGGCGGCCCATATGAGAATATCGGCGTCCCATATCGTCGCGATACCGTATGCCGGGATCGCCTCGATCTTGACCCACGTTTTCGTCGTCCGGACTGCTATATTCGATCGGCTTCACCCGCTTGCGCTTCTGAAGCGAGAAGAACGGCCGCTCCATCGTCTCCCGCTGATCCTTGAGCGGCGAGGCCGGGGGAGGGCAGGGTGGCGAGGCGCGCAAGCGCCGCTTCGGCACGGCGAAGCAATGCCCCGAAGCTTTCCGTACCCTCGCCGTCGCAATAGGCGGGATCGGCGTCGGTCCAGTAGCGCTCCAGATGGGGCATTCGCTCGCTGCTGCGTGTGCCGTTCCGCCGGGAGGGGTGGAGATAGAAACTCCTCAATCGGCCACACCTCCACCGGGACGGTCGGAAAGCGCTGGATCGTCGCTTGGGCCGTCTGCCGGGTGCGAAGATAGGGAGAGGTCACGATCAGGCTGGGCGTCTCGGTCCAAGCCCGCGCTACCTCCCGCACCTGACGCCATCCCAGCTCGGTCAGCTCGATAGATTACCTATTACAACACCCAGCGTCCGCACTCGAGCCTTGCTGGCAGAACGCCGGCCGAGGCCTATCGACGGAACGGGCTATCAGATCATGGGGGGCATGCCCCCCATGATCTGATGATCAAGCAGGCGGCATAAACGACAACCGGGTTTAGCTTAACTCAGCCGCCAAACTGTCCAAGAAGGCGGGATCCGACCACGGCCAAGCGCGTTGAGGCCTTCGGACTAGTTCCCGACGGTTGGATCAGCCGTGTGATGGAGAGAATTATGCGCGCACTATGCTGGCACGGTAAGGGCGACGTTCGCGTCGACACCGTCGCGGATCCCGAAATCAAGCACCCGCGCGATGCCATCATCAAGGTCACGGCATGCGCCATTTGCGGTTCCGACCTTCACCTGCTCGATGGATACCAGCCTACGATGGAGGCAGGTGACATCCTCGGCCACGAAAATATGGGCGAGGTCGTGGCGCTTGGCTCCGAGGTGACGAACCTGAAGATCGGCGACCGTGTCGTCGTACCCTTCACGATCAGCTGCGGCGATTGCTGGTTCTGCAAGAAAGGCCTGTTCGCCGCTTGCGACCGGACGAATCCGAACGCCGAGATGGCAGCCAAGGCGATGGGCCATTCGCCCGCAGGGCTGTTCGGCTTCAGCCACATGCTGGGCGGCTACTGCGGCGGTCAGGCGGAATATCTGCGCGTGCCGATGGCCGACTTTGGTCCGATCAAGATCCCCGACAACGTCACGGACGAGCAGGCGCTGTTTCTGTCCGACATATTTCCGACCGGCTACATGGCCGCCGAGAACGCACAGATCGAGCCCGGCGACACCGTCGCGGTCTGGGGCTGCGGACCGGTCGGCCAGTTCGCCATCCGCTCGGCCCTGATGATGGGCGCGGGCCGAGTGATCGCGATCGACGAGGTGCCCGAGCGGCTCGCCATGGCCGAGGCGGGCGGCGCCGAGACGATCAACTTCGCCGAGACCGATGTCTATGACGAGTTGCAGGCGCGGACCAAGGGACGTGGCCCGGACAGCTGCATAGATGCGGTCGGCTGCGAGGCCTCAGCTCATGGCGCGGCCGATGCGGTGATGGACAAGGTTAAGGCGAGCATGATGCTCGCCACTGATCGGGTGCATGTGCTGCGCCAAGCCATCATGAATTGTCGCAAGGGAGGCACGGTGTCCGTCCCTGGCGTATATGTCGGCATGGCCGACAAGCTGCCACTCGGGGCGGCAATGAACAAGGGACTGACGATCAAGCTCGGTCAGACCCACGTCCAGCGCTACACCAAGCCGTTGCTGGAGAAGATCGTAACCGGTGCAATCGATCCCAGTTTCGTGATTACCCACCCGGCAAGCCTCGAGGACGCGCCGGAAATGTACGCCAGGTTTCGGGACAAGGAGGCAGGCGTCATTAAGGTGGTCATGCGCCCGCACGGCTGACGTGCGGATCTGTTCTGTCCCCACCGAGTGGGACCGATTGGTTAAACAGCGGTGCTATGCCGGCCGCCACCCGGTTCAGCCAGCTTTCGCGATTGTCCTGCTCCATGTCCTGCTCCCTTCAAATCGCCCTCGGGGCGATGGCCTCGGCCATCGGCCCTGCCTCGTGGCGAACAGCAGGGGGTGAGGGGGCAGCGGGAATCTGCCGGGGTGGTGCGGGCGCAGGCACAGCCGAGCCACGGCCCGGCTGATTGCCGTTGCTGGGAGAGGGGGGCAGCGCCCCACTTTCCTCTTGGCGAGTATCTTCGCCGGCATCGCCGGCGACCATCTGGCGGGCAGGCCCGCCCACGCGAGCGATCGTCACCCGGCAGGTACGAGACGACGGCACGGCGGCTCGGTCGGAGCGCGAGCCGAAATAGAGCGCGGTCCCGCAGGGACGCGCCGCCATGTAACTATTCCCTAGCGCTTGGGTTTCTGGTAGGATCGGCCATGCCTGCCGTTCTGCGCATAGACGGCCTGCGGGTCGTGATCTGGCCAAACGATCATCGGCCGGCGCACGTCCATGTAAAGGGCGCGGACGGTGAGGCGGTGTTCAACCTGCATTGCCCCGGCGGTCCGCCGGAGCTGCGCGAGAGCTACGGGTTCAGACTGGCCGACCTGAATTACATCGCCGAGCCTTGGCGGCCGCGATCGCCGCCCTGTGCGCGGAATGGAGGACGATACATGGCGATTACTGAGCGCGATCTGGCGAAGGCGGAAAAGCGCATGGCGGCGCAGCGCGAGGCCGGTCATGCCGTATCGGCGCGCTATGATCGCCGGCGTTCGCGGGTGGTCGTAGCACTCAACACCGGCGTCGAACTGACCTTTCCGACCCAGCTCGCGGAAGGGTTGGCGGGTGCCTCGCCCGACAACCTGGCCGAAATCGAGATCAGCCCCGCCGGGCTCGGTCTGCACTGGCCCAGGCTCGACGCGGACCTTTATGTGCCCGCCCTCCTGCAGGGCGTGTTCGGATCGAAGCGATGGATGGCCCGCCAGCTCGGTGCCGAAGGGGGACGGTCGCGCACCGCCGCCAAGGTTGCCGCTTCACGCGAGAATGGCCGCAAGGGCGGACGGCCTCGGAAAACCATGGCTGCCAGAGCCTCATGAACCAACAGCGCCTAGCAACTCGAGCGCTCAATATATTAGTAGCTTAGTCGCTTAGCAGGTGTGTCGCAGTCTTGGGCATTATTAGGTCGATACGATCGACAAGGCTACCCTCTGGAGATTCCATGCAGTCACGTCTGATCGCCATCATGGCAATCCTCCTGCTAAGCTCGACGGCTGTTTCAGCCGGTGCACAAAGCCCGAAACTAATGATGGATTGCCACGAGATGGATGGCGGCAGTCCCAGCCTTCACGCGAGTTTTTACGAGGTTCGGGGTAACGACCTCCTCCGCCATGGGCGGACGAAAATCGTGAAGATCTCTACCGCCGGAAAGATGCTGTTCCTGAGCCGCACCCAGGACGACAAAGGACCAGAGGACGCTTTCGCTACCCATGTGAGGAACGGTCATGTCGTCGTTCGCACGGTATATTGGCAGCGTGCCGGTCAAAAGAGGCGCAAGGCCTTTCACGACACCTACGACTTTCGCGCCAAAACGATCATTGGTTCAACCGGTGGTGGTGACACTTGCCACCATGATGCATGGAAGGGTGACGAGGAAGGATGAACCGCATCCTCGTAGCTGCGGCGTTGTTGCTGCCCTTGTCCGGCTGTTGGACGGGCGCGCCATGGTTCACCGCGTCAGACGCTGTGAACGTCATTCCTGATGGTCGCTACAGGATTGAGGCAGAAGGCGAGACGGCCGAAACGGGCGAAATAGTGGGTATCTCACGACAGCCTGACGGCTCTCTCCGATTGGATGGTCCCCAGATGCCGGTCCGAGCAATCGTGGCGCGCCTGAACCAGGATGCAAAGGATCATCGGTATATCATTCAGCTTGAAGGCCCCGTGCTAGGTGCTGGCAACGCGCTCTTCCTGCTGCTGGACAACCGGGATCGCCGTTACCGGGTGTCCGTGCTTCGCTGCGGCGGCGAAGTTGCAGAGGTTGTGCGTCGCTCTGGAGGCTCGATCAGCCGAAACCCTCAATCGGCGACCACCTGCGAGTTCCAAGACCGAAACACGCTTATTGGACAACTACGACTGCAAGCTCAGGAAGACGGAGGTTTCGATATCGAGCTGAAGAGAACCATTGAGTAGGAAGGTTTCTCAGAACTTGGCGTTGAATGGCTGAGCCATGTGGAGATAGGAATGATCAAGCACATAGTTCTGGCAGGGATTGCAGGGCCATTGTTGTGCACGGCGACGTCTGCGCTGGCGCAGCAACCAACATCTATCGGCTCGGCCGCCGCGCAACGGCCGCTTACGCTTGCTGAACGTCAGGCTGCATGGAAGGCTAACAAAGCGGAGTATCGCCGTCGTCTCGTGAACGACGGCCAGCGAAGTGCTGACCGCTGGCTCGATCGACAAGCGAGAGCAAAGAGCGGATCAGAAGGTTCAGCAACTGCCCGGCCCCGTGCCACAGGAAAGCGGAACTGCAAAAAGGTACGCTGGGTCAACCGTGCTACGCCGGGTTTCGGGGGCGCCGGGATGACGATGAGCCGGGTTCCCGTCTGCGCGGATTAGCTGCGTGACACATTCGGGCTGCGAAACGGCGGCTCACGACGTAGTGAGCGAGAGCACCTGCTACTTGTCTAAGGGAACCACGCTGATCTGTCCGTCGAGGCGTCTTCATCAGCATGGCGGTCTTGAGATTACCGCTCTTCTCCACCGCTTGCAGCGCTGCAACGCCCGGTGGGACGAGTCGGGTCAGTTCCTGAAAGGCTCGGGCCAAGCGCGCTTGATTAGATCCGACTGCTCGCGCTGACGTTCGATCATGCCATAGAGGGGACCCTTGGCCCTAAACCCAAGGAATTTGTCACGAAGGGCGTTCTCCCAAATTCACAGCGTAACGCTCAGCCCTCGTTCCCACCGATAGTGTCCTGCCGGTGCGCCCGGTAGAACTCAACATGGAAGCAGGCCGAGCCGAGCGGTGCGATATGATGCAGAATGGTGGGCTCGACGATCCCTGGCTCCATTTCAGGCGTGAGCACCGTCTCGAATGGCTCTCGCCGGGGATCCGTCACCCGGTAGCTCAGGCTGCCGCTCTCCACCTTGATGAGACCCCACACTCCCGGTTTGGTCGAATGATCGTTGAGCAGTCCCTTGGGAACCGTGTCTTGGGTGAAGGTGTCCGTTCGCTTGTAGCATTCCAGCCCCTCTGGAAGGCTGGTGGCGGCAGCGCTCATGCCTCCTCGGCTTCGTAAAGCTCTACCTCCCGGTTGATGAGAATATCCGCCAGGAACCAGTAGGCCTCGCCCCACGCGTTCAGAATGTCGTCGGTTGCAGCCTCGCCCAGTACGTCACGAATCGCCGGCAGGAGCGCGTTGGCGACCGCAGGATAGTGTTCGGACTTGATATGGGTCTCGACATGGCGCGCGGCGATGCGTTCGATCGCAGGCTTCAATGCGTCCAGCTTATCGACATTCTGCGCAAAGGCGAGGATCGCCGCGGCAAGCCGCTTCGGCTGAGCGCCGGACTCGTGAGCCGCCATGTCGAACAAAGCCTTGATCTCGGGATCGACGAACAAGCGCTGGTACATGCGCGTGGTGATATCCACGCCATGCTGCTGGAGCGCCGGAGCCGTCGCTTTGACCAACGCCATCGTTTCGGGGGAGAGTGGCTTTGACATACTGAGAGGCTCCGGATTGCAAGCTTAGCGAAAAACGCTCGGTGGGCGAGGCAGGTTTCGGACTGGACCGATCCTCACCTTTGCCGATGACCTTATGTATCACGAGTTGCCGCGCCAGTCGCGAATGTCCTGAGTTTCGCGACAGCGCCCTCAACGCTCGTATTCTCTCGTACGCTGGCGTCGCAAAAGTCGATAGCATAATATTTGTTTTCTGATACAGTTTTGCGACATGCTGATCGGCTACGCCCGTGTGTCCACTGATGACCAAGATCTCCGGTTGCAACGCGCCGCGTTAAAGGAGGCGGGGTGCAAGCGGACGTTCGAGGAAAAGGTGTCGGGCGCGAAGCGTGACCGGCCCGAGTTGGCCAAAATGATCGAGCAGCTGCGCGACGATGACACGGTGGTGGTGACGCGGCTCGACCGGCTCGCACGCTCCACTCGCGACCTGCTCGACATTGCCGAGAAGCTGAAGGAGGTCGGCGCCGGCCTGCGCTCGCTGGCCGAGCCTTGGGCGGATACGACCTCGCCTGCGGGTCGCATGGTGCTGACCGTGTTCGCCGGCATCGCCGAGTTCGAGCGCGAGCTGATCCACCAGCGCACCAGCAGCGGGCGGGTCGCGGCGAAGGCGAGGGGGGTCCGGTTCGGCCGCCCGCCCAAGCTCACCCCCGATCAGATTGCCCTTGGCGAATGGTTGGTGAGCGAGGGCACGTCGGTGCGGGAAGCGGCCAAGCTCCTCAAGTGTCACCATGCCACGCTCTACCGGGCGCTGACCGCCGCAGCATTGACCCCGTGATGCTGACCACCCCGCAGCCCGACGCGCCGGAGGGGGAGGCCTGATGCCGATCCGTCCCGAACATGTGTTCCTGTATCCGATCGACTGGCCCCAGCTCTCGCATCATGTGCGCTTCGTGCGGGCAGGGGGATGCTGCGAGCATTGCGGGCGCCCCCATGGGCAAAAAGTATTCCATATGCGGGATGGACGATGGTGGGACCGGAAGCGGCATTGCTGGCGCGATGGCCAAGGTCGACGCGTGCGACGGCCGACAGAGGACATCCTGGTGCACGGTGCGTGGACGCCGGTGGTGCTGGCCTGTGCGCACCTTAACCACGACCCTAGCGACAGCACGCTCCACCAGCTGGCGGCACTGTGCCAGCGGTGTCACATGATCCACGATGGCCCGGAGCATCGGCGCCGGCGCTGGATGAATGCGCACTATCGACGCGCTCTTGGCGACTTGTTCTACGGACCTTATCCCGTGTTGGGCGCCGACTGGATCACGCCCACCCCGCTCAGCATGCTCGATGGTAGCTCATCGATTCATGCTTGGATTCGGTGAAGAACGGCCAGATCGTAGCTGCTGCAAGGGGCCGCCCCAAAAACGGGCTAGTCGTTATTGCTTTGTTGGGTTTTCGCTCATATCTCGGGGTTAATCGAACCCGCCAGGCCTCTGCCCGCAAGGGTATGCACACTTGGCGGGTCTTTTTTTGCCCTGCTAAGCGGGATGGGTGCCACGCCCCTTCACAAAACCCGCGACGACGATCGCGCAGCAGCTCCAACACCTCCAGGCCGAAGGCATGGCAATCCCCGACGTGGTGCGGGCCGAGCACTGGTTACGCCATGTCAGCTACTACCGCCTGAGCGCCTACTGGCTGCCCTTCGAATATCCTAAGGGCACTTCTGGCGCCCGTTTCTTGCCGGGCACCAGCTTCGATACCGTCACCGCCCTGTACGATTTTGACCGCCGCCTTCGGCTGCTAGTGCTCGATGCAATCGAACGGATCGAAGTCGCTGTACGGGGTAGCTGGGCGTACGAGCTGGCGCAGCGGTTTGGACCCCACGGCTACCTGGATGCAGCGCTCTACTATCATCCGGGTAAGTACCACGACAACCTGACCCGCCTAACCAACGACGTGGCGAGCTCGCCCGAGACGTACATCGATCATTATCGTCGGACCTACAGCACTCCGGCAATGCCGCCGGTGTGGATGGTGGCGGAGATGATGTCGTTCGGGCAGCTCTCTCGATGGTATGCGCTGCTCGACGATCGGGGGTTGCGTAACGCCATAGCCAAACCCCTCGGGCTCCCTGAAGCGGTGCTCGTGCCGCTCCTGAAGCATCTCTCCACGATCCGAAACAGCTGCGCGCATCATGCCCGGCTTTGGAACCGCGGCTTTTTGCTGCGCATGCGGGTGCCCTTCAAACCGGCCGCCCTCGTCAGCACACTTGAGCCGCCCGCAGCCCGTGCTCCAGCCCAGCTCTATAACGCCCTGGTCCTCATCGTTTACCTGCTGAGACAGGTCGCTCCGACATCAGCCTGGCGGGATGAGCTGGTGACGTTGCTCGCTCAGCATCCGACCGGCGATCTAGCCGCAATGGGTTTCCCTCAGAACTGGGCAGCTAGGCCCCTGTGGCTTTGAAGCTTTCCTCGGCCCCTAGCGCCCAAACCCTCCGGCTGTGACGCAGCATGCTCCGGCGCCAACTGCTCATCAGCAATCATGGTCGGTGACCCTAGCTCGTCGGGACGGCATTGCAAACGTGACGACGTTGTTCCCACGAGGGCGACAGGCAGAAAGGTAGACCTTTTTACCTCAGTCCGTCGCACGTCCATATTACGACATACGGTTTTGACACTGCCAAATACGCGAAAATGCGAGGTCGCGTAGCCCGGTCGAAACCGGACGGTTGTGACACCGGCCCTTATCAATGCGTGCCGCTTTTCGCTCTTTTCGATCTGCATTATATTCGGGATCGCAGGGGCGCTCCCCCACGCCGGGGAACCATGTCCATCTCGACCGCCTTGCTCAACCGACTGCGCGACCTGACCGTCGCACGTCCTCGTCCAAAGCCTCTGCGCTACGGGCTCACGGTTGTGGTCATCGCAATGGTCGCAATCGTACAGGTCGTCCTCTTCGGATCGTCCGCACCCTGGTTCCTCTACACACCGGTAGTCGTGCTGCTCGCGCTGTTCCTCGGTCGCGGTCCCGGTGTCCTGGCCACCATCCTGTCCGCGATCGGCGCGGGACTGGTGGTCGCGCGGCCTGATCTGCCGCTGCTGCTTACGCCCGTCCATTGGGGCGCTTCCGTTATTTTTCTGCTGAGCACGCTTGGGCTGGTCCTGCTGGTGGAGGCGCTGCGCACGGCGCTTCTCGATGCCGATAGGCTACGTGACGAACGGGAGAAGGCGTTGGTTGTCACAGCGCAGCGCGAGGCGTTCCTGTCCGGCGTGCTTGGCAGCTCGACCGACTGCATCAAGGTGCTCGATCTCGACGGCAAGCTGACCTTCATGAGCGAGGGCGGCCAGCGCGTCATGGAGATCAGCGACTTCAACGACGTAGCCGGCTGTCCGTGGCCTGACTTCTGGCAGGATGCCGGCAACGCGGAAGCAAAGGCGGCGGTCGAGGCGGCTGGTAGAGGTGAGGCACACAGCTTTATCGGCAAGGCCGACACTTATCAGGGCACGCCCAAATGGTGGCACGTCGCGGTCAGTCCGATCGCGGGTCCGGAGGGGCACCCCGACCGCATCCTGTCTGTCTCGCGCGATATTACCGAGCTGCGCGCCAGCGAGGAGGAGCGCGAGCGTTTCGTCCGGCTGGCGGAGAACAGCGCCGATTTCGTCGGGATGGCACGAACGGACGGCAGCGTGTTCTATATGAACGATGCCGCCAAGCGGCTTGTCGGCCTGGAAGATGCCGCCATCACCCGTCTGACGATCACTGACTTCTTCCCGCCCGAGCAGGTCGAGACGGTCGCGCGCGAGGTTCTGCCCGCGGTGGAGCGCGATGGGCATTGGGCGGGCGAGCTGGACTTCCGGCACTTTCGTACCGGCGAATTAATCCCTGTCCTCTACTCCGTCTTCCCGATCACCGACGCCAGTGGCGCGCTGATCGGCTACGGCACCGTCACCCGCGATTTCCGCGAGCGCCGGCGCGCTGAAGACGGCATGCGGCTGATGAACGGCGAGCTGGCGCACCGCCTCAAGAACGTGCTGGCGGTCGTCCAGTCGGTTGCCTCGCAGACGCTGCGCACCGCGCCTGACACCAAAACGGCCAGCCACAATCTCGGTGCGCGCCTGGAGGCGCTTGGAGCAGCAACCGACGTGCTGACGGGCAGCTCATGGCGTTCGGCCGATCTGCATGAGGTAGCGACGCGCGCGTTGGCGCCACATGGCAGTATCGGCGAGCGCATTCTGCTCGACGGCCCCGCTGTTACTCTGAAGCCTGAGGTGACGGTCGCCTTTGCGCTGGCGCTGCATGAGCTTGCCACCAACGCCGCCAAGTACGGGGCATTAGCGAACGGTGCCGGGACGGTAGTGCTCGAATGGAGTGTCACGGGGGAAGGCAATGACGCGATCCTGTCGATAGCCTGGCGCGAACAAGGCGGACCGCCGGTTTCGCCCCCGACGCGCAAGGGCTTCGGCTCGACCCTGATCGAGCGGTCGCTGCGCTCCTATTTCCGCGGCAAAGCCGCAACCGACTACCGGCCGGAGGGTTTGGTGTTTGAATTGGAAGCGCGGCTTGGAGATGCCGCAACAGTGAACGAGTAGACGGCGTGGGACAGAGCAAGCCGATCGGCAGCAACACCATTCTGATCGTTGAAGGCGAAGCGCTGGTGCGGTTCGACATGACCGCTTTTTTCGAGGAGCGCGATTGGCGCGTGTTCGAGGCGGAGGATGCGGATCAGGCAATGGAGGTTCTCGACCAGCGCACCGACATACGGGTGGTACTGATCGACGCGACCGTCAGCGGTCGCATGGATGGGCTGAAGCTCGCCCACTACGTGCGCGAACGCTTCCCGCCGACGCTATTATTCATCGTGTCCGGTCAGGCCCCGGCGCCGCAAGAGGCATTGCCCCAGCGGGCGACGTTCTTGCCAAAGCCGTTCGATCTTCATCGTGTGATGCGTCAGATCGAACAAAGTCCTGTTACTCCGTAATCACCGCCCTCATTGCGTGCGCCTGGTCGCGTGGGCGGGGTGATGAACAAAGCCTGCCTCTGGTCATTACTCCCGGATGGCTGATGATTTCGATGCTCCTTTCGCGCTCATCGTCGATGACGACGGGATCATCCGCATGGATGCCTGCGACATCCTTTCAGATGCTGGCTTTCGTCCTCTCGAAGCAGAGAATGTCGATGAGCGTACTGGAACAGCACGCCGGCGACATAACCCTGCTCTTCACTGACGTGCAGATGCCGGGCGGACGAGACGGTTTCGACCTAGCCAGAGAAGCCGCGGAACGCTGGCCTGACATTAAAATACTCGTTGCCTCCGGTACGGCTAAGCCCGGTCCCGAAGACCTCCCGCCAAATGCAGTTTTCGTGGGAAAGCCGTTCAGCGCGCCCTGAAACTCCGCCAGTTTGAGCTAGAGTCCGCCTTCGTGAGGAGACGGACGTGAAGAAGACCGGGTTCAGCGAGGAGCAGATCATCGCGGTGCTGCGCGAACAGGAGGACGGGATGAAGACCGCCGACGTGTGCCGCAAACACGGGATCAGCAGCGCCACTCTGTACGCATGGAAGGCCAAGTACGGCGGCATGGACGTGTCGCAGGCGCGCAAGCTGAAGGTGCTGGAGGAGGAGAACGGCCGGCTTAAACGGCTGCTGGCCGACGCCATGCTCGACAATGCGGTTCTGAAGGAAGTCGCGGCAAAAAACTGGTGAGGCCCGCCGCTCAGCGGAAGGCTGTTGGGCATGCTCGGCAGCTGTTCGGCATCAGCGAGCGTCGGGCATGTACCATCTTTGGCGCGGATAGGACGTCGGTGCGCTACGCGCGGGACTGTCAGGAATTCTGTGCGTGAGGCCATAGATGGAATGGGAAGGACCATCGATATGGCAATCGACAAGGACATGTTGGACCAGCTGCTTGCGGGTCGTGACCCGCAGGATCTGTTTGCGAAGGACGGGCTTCTCGACGAGCTGAAGAAGGCGCTCTCCGAGCGCATGTTGTCAGCGGAGCTGGACGATCATCTGGAGAATGAAGGCGCCGCAGGCGCAATCAATCGGCGCAACGGGTCATCCAGGAAGACCGTGTTGACCGGTACGTCGAAGGTGACGCTGGCGGTGCCGCGTGATCGGGCCGGGACGTTCGATCCCAAGCTGATCGCCAAGTATCAGCGGCGTTTCCCGGACTTCGACGACAAGATTATCTCGATGTACGCGCGCGGCATGACGGTGCGCGAGATCCGCGGCCATCTCGAGGAACTCTATGGCATCGAGGTATCACCGGATCTGATCTCGACGGTCACCGATGCGGTGCTGGAGACGGTCGCCGAGTGGCAGGGCCGACCGCTCGACAGCTGCTACCCGCTGGTCTTCTTCGATGCGATCCGCGTGAAGATCCGCGACGAAGGGTTCGTCCGCAATAAGGCGGTGTACATTGCGCTGGGCATCCAGCCGGACGGCACGAAGGAGGTGCTCGGCATCTGGATCGAGCAGACCGAGGGTGCCAAATTCTGGCTCAGGGTCATGAACGAGCTCAAGAATCGCGGCGTCGCCGATATCCTGATCTCCGTCGTCGACGGCCTGAAAGGGTTCCCGGAGGCGATCAACGCCGTCTTCCCGGCAACCATCGTTCAAACCTGCATCGTGCATCTGATCCGGAACAGCATGTCCTTTGCGTCCTGGAAGGACCGCAAGCTCATCGCCCAGGCGCTCCGCAGTGTCTATCGCGCCGAGACGCCGGAGGCCGGCCTGGCGGCGCTGGAAGCGTTCGAGGCAGGCCATTGGGGAAAGAAGCATCCGGCCATCGCCCAGAGCTGGCGACGACATTGGGACCAGGTGATCCCGTTTTTCGCGTTTCCCGAGGGCGTGCGGCGGATCATCTACACCACGAACGCTATCGAGGCCTTGAACTCGAAGGTGCGTCGCGCCGTCCGGACCCGCGGTCATTTCCCCGGTGACGATGCTGCGATGAAACTGCTATATCTCGTGCTCAATCACGCGGCGGACGAATGGAAACGGCCGCCGCGCGAGTGGGGCGAGGCCAAAAGCCAGTTCGCCGTGATCTTCGGTGAGCGCTTCGTCATCTGATGACGACAACCGGCCTCACGCACAAAATATCGGACACTCCCCTACGCGCCCCGGCGTAGTGATGATGGCGACCTGCGGTCGCGGTTAGGGTGCTGATCGAGGCGTGGCGGTGCCACTACAACACCGTCCGGCCGCATAGCAGCCTGAGCTACCGACCGCGGGCCCCGGAAGCGGCAACACCGCCATTACCGGCCTCCGGTTCCGCTTCGCTCCACCTACGCCCAGCAATGGCGGCCGAGACGACAATGCACTAACTATAAACCCGGACCACCCGGTGGGGGCTGCTCACGATAGGGCTGCGTGTACTCGTGGCAGAGCCGGGTAAATAGCGGTCGCTCTTAGAGCAAGCCCCGCTTCATCCTTGCAAAAGCATGGCCGCAGGGGGTGGGGAGGCTTCGCCGCGGCCACCTTGGAGTGGAAGGGGCTCTTCCTCTCACCAAGGGTGCTTGATCCATCGCCTGGTCACTACAGCTAGCGTAGTAGCAAAAGTAAAACCGAGCGCACCTCCGATCAGGAACGCAGCTGCACTCTCAAAAAAGGACGCGAACATCATTCTAATGTAGTGCTGCCAGCGCGGCCCGAAAGGCCCAGGAGTCACCCGGCTAAATCAGTTCGTCGATCGGCGACCCGTCAGCCGAGCTTCAACAATCAGGCAGGATCGTGAGGCAGGTAGCCCCAAGCTGTTCTGACGCGCGCTGAGATAGCTTGGTCGTTCTGCCACAAGCAGCGATGGCTGGCTTGTGCGCGAAATCTTCCGGATCGTGTGCAGAACCCGGCATGCCAGTCCCGCTCACAAGGCGCAAACAAATCTCATCCGAGAAGTGAAATGTTGAAATCGCTCATGCGATAGTAGCGGCTCCGCCTATCATTCTCTGTCGCGAACTGCCGAAAGGGCATGTCGTAAAGGGGCGTACCGTTCGCGTTGCGCTTCGCAGCCAGACAAAGTGTTTGTACCCACCCTGAATAACTGGCGCCCTTTTCTATAAAGCCGTGAGTTGAAATAGTCTTGGTTCAGGATCTTCTTGCAGGATGGTACTTCCGCCCTATGATATGTTAACCATCAAGCGAACTTGAACATTCCAAGCTTTGCTGGCAGCGAGGCTACTTTACCAAGAAAGTATGTTGATGATGTCCGAGAATCCCGAACCTGATTTGACAATCGACACCCTTGACCTAGCGGTGCAGCTTACAACCGCGTGGCTTTCCAACCAAAATACGCGAGCCTCGGAGACGCAGGTATTGGATTTTTTGCGGGAAATGCACAGCGCGGTTGAGAAGCTTTTGGACACCAGGGCGCACCAAGAGCCAGCAAAAACAGCGCTTGAACATGTTCCCGCTGTGTCGGTTCGCAAGTCTCTTGCGTCTAAGGATCACATTATTTCATTGATCAACGGCAAGCCCTATAGAACGCTCCGACGCCATCTTGCGATCCACGGCCTAACCCCATCCGAGTACCGAGAGCGTTACGGATTGAAAGCAGATTACCCGATGGTGGCGACGACCTACTCGGAAGCGCGCCGGACCATGGCAAAGAAGATAGGTTTGGGCGGCAAGACAGGCATGACTCGAAAAACCGGTGCCAACGTGGCCAACTCCAGAGACAAATCCGCAAGCGTCAGTTGAGTTCGTTTCGCTCGGATTTCTCCTCAGCCGGGTCTTTACACGGGAAGTCGTCGAGGGGGAGCCGCGAGGCTACGGAGGGAACCTCCGTTAACCTAGCCAGCCGGCCTGATGCCGAAGCGGACGTCACTTATGCGTGTTCAGCCTGTGCCGAACTCCAGGAGGAGCTGGCAGGAAGCTTATTACATGCTGATCGTGCCTAGGAGCCGCATAAAAATGGGCACATCCACCATCGCTAAGACGCTAGCCGCGACGAATTCCTTGATTTTACCTTGGGCGCGACTCGGCTTTAGATGGTATGAGAGTATCAGGAGGTTGCCATGTCCGTAGCCGACACAGACTATTTTCGCTCCCGCGCTGAAGCTGAGTTGAAAATGGCGCGAGCAGCACAAGACCCTGCTGCACTACGTGCGCATTACACCCTTGCTGGACATTACCTCGATCGAGCTTTCAGCAGTGCTGACGGCCACCAGGTGTCCGCCGAGCAGATCAGGGCTGAGCTGCAGCGCCTTCGATCGTGAGCCGAGCGTCGGCCCACTACTCATATTCGGGCCGAATTGACCTGATGGGTTGGACGGCCCCTGCACCAGCGTAGCTGTGCGATGATGTGGTCGTTGAGCCACGTCTAGGAGTTGATCCATGCAGCAGGATGTCGTGACCGTCGGTGTCGATCTGGCGAAAAACGTGTTT
>NZ_QQWW01000023.1:0-27252 GCF_003950435.1 Sphingomonas sp. ABOLG | reverse complement strand
CCTATGACTTTACATGGATGTGGGAAGAACTGGGGCTTAGCGACCTCCGGCGGTAACGGCCATCATGCGGTTCTTGAAATGTTCTCGCTTAGCGTTGTCTGGCGTACCTTCCACGCGATGCCCTCCATTGCCGCGCTCCTTGGCGAAAAGGTCGCTCGCTGCCGCGCCGTCTTCTACACCGTGTCGGTCAGCAACACGCCCAAGACGATCGACGCGGTGTTGGGCCTCAACCTCATTAAGCTGGGCTATGCCCGGCTGACGGTCGCGGGCGGCTCGCAGGACGAAATCACCCATGACGCCGCCCGCATCGCCTGCCCCCTCGTCATCGTCGACGAGGCCGACCGCCTGACCATAAAGTCGCTCGAACATCTCCGCGACATGGCCGATCGCCACGGCTTCGGGCTGATCCTGATGGGTATGCCGGGCTTGGAGAAGCGCCTCGCCCGCTATGCCCAGCTCTACTCGCGGATCGGCTTCGTCCACGAGTTCAAACCGCTTACCGAGACCGAAATGCGGCTGCTGCTCGCGACCCACGCCGGCGATTTCGGGATCAGCTTCGACCCGGCCCAACTCGACGCGATCGAAGCGCAGGCAGCCGTGATCCGCATCACGCGCGGCAACTTCCGGCTCATGGAGCGCCTGTTCGCGCAGATGCGGCGGATCATGACCCTCAACCGCGTCGAGGAGGTCACCGCTGACATCGTTCAGGCCGCGCGCGATTGCCTCGTCATCGGACCCGGCAACTGACAAATAGCGCGATCAGAACGCCGCCATTTAGCGCGAGCGTTTACAGCTGGGGGAGGATGCCGGTGTCAAAACCGACCGGTTATGACACCAGCAACCTAAGCTCGCTCTGTATCCGCCGCAGGGCCTTTCAATCCTGGCGGCGGCAGGTCGGCATCCGGATCGCGTCCCTCGGGCCTTTGTTACTGTCGCTGCCGAATTGCGTCAGCACGATCTTCCGTCGCATCCGCCTTCTTCTCGGCAGTCGCGCGAACCCTGCGGGCTTCTTCTTCCAAGGCATCCGCCCGCTGATCGGCTTCGCTGCGAACGGCGTCCGCCTGGTCCTCGGCGGCGTCCGCACGTGCTTCGATCGCCTCGTTCAGACTGTCAGCGGCACGATCCTGGGCTTCCCCCGTCCGCTCCGCCGGCCCTTTCTCGATCGTATCCTCGCTCGATACGACACCTGCGTTGGCGTCGGCCTGCTCGCCGGCATCCTCGCGGGGGCCGTCACAGGCCCCCACGAACGCGATCAGTGCCAGCCCGACGAGCTGGAGGCGTAGCCCTCGTCTCATGACTGCGGTTCCTCGCTCGGCGTCGAACTGCCCGGACGGAGGGTGGTGCTCGACTGCGGCGCGATCGGCGGATGGGGTGTTGCGGCCGAGCCGCTGAGACGCTGAACGAGCTTAGCAGCGGCATCCCGTCCGCCGAGACCGAAGGCGAGCGCGAAAGCGACAGCGATGGCACCCAGGATCAGGCCGAAGGCGAGATTGATAATGTCGTCGGCGAGACCCATGAAGCGCAGGCCGATGGCGGTGCCGAGCACGATAATCGCAACGTGCACGATCTTCGCGGTCAGCTCGGCATTGGCCCCGCCGCCCGCGCGCACGACCGTCGACACCAGCTTTGCGATGGCGATGGCTGCGGCGATGATGACGGCACCGAAAACGACCGAGCCGAGCAGGGTCAGGATCTCCGCCATCATGCGCGAGCCGTAGGCGAAGTTGAGTTGCCGGAACGCCTCCATCAGGCCGAAGATGATGATGGCGACGAACACGGCGTTACCCAGCAGCTTGGATGGCACTAGCGCTGGCGTCGCGGAGGCCCCTGCGGAAGTTGACGGAACCCCGGCCGCCGGCGTCGTGCTTGAGGGGAACACGCCGAGCGCGCTGATCGTGCGATCGAAGCCGGTGCCGCTCAGGAATTGGCTGAGGAGTTGCGACGCGAACCGGCCGATCACATAGGCGAGCGCGAGAATGATCGCGGCTGCGACAACGTGCGGGATGCTGTCGAGGATGATGCGGAGCATCGCGGTCGCCGGATCGGAGATTGCGCGGATGTTGAGCTGATCGAGCGCGGCGATCGCGACCGGGATAATGATGAGCGCGAAGACGATCCCGCCGACCATCCGCGGCAGCGTCGTGGGATCGGCCTTGGCCATCCCGGCGCGTTCGGCGAGCTGCTCGGTGCGGGCGGCTGTCAGCACCGCCTCCACCGCCTTCTTGGCGACGCTGGCGACGATGTAGCCGACGAAGAAGATCAGCCCTGCGCCGATGATGTTGGGGATGGCGGCGCCGAACTGGTTGAGCATTCGGCCGACCGGGCTGGTGGCAGCGGCCAGGCCAAGCGGCTGAGCGGCAAGCACGAGCGCGATCAGGATCACGATCCAGAAGGCCGCATCACCGACCTGGGCACCGACGCTCTTGGGGTTGCGGCCCGTCTCGGGAATACCGGACTGCCGGTGCGCGTGACGCGCCAGCGGCGTCTTGTTGACCAGCGCGGCGACGCCCCACTTGGCGGCCCTCGCCAAAAGGTAGCCGATCAGGAGGATGACGGCCGCGGCAAGAACGCGCGGCCCCCACTCCTGTAGGTAAAGAACGGCGGTGTCGCCGAAGTTGCGGGTGCCGGCGACCATGCCGTCCGCTGTCACATAGTTCGGGTTCATCGCCGTCTCCCTGTTGGCAAAGCATGTGAGCCCGGCACAGGCTCTCACCTGCGCCGGGCTCCACCGACTAGATACGCTTGTCGGTGTCGCGGAAGGTCGAGCCGCGGGTCTCGACGTCGGTGTCGCGGTCGACCTCGACGTCGGTACGGCGCACGGTGTCGTCGACTTCCTCGACATGCTCCTCGGCCGTCTTGGAGACCACGACCTCCTCGACGACACGGGCGGTCTTGCCGACCACCGCTTCCTCGCCGGTCGCGGTCATGTCGACCGTCCGCTCGCGGAAGGCGTCGGTATCGGCCGCGGAAAGCGGCTGATCGACCGAGCGCCGCTCGACGTTGACCCGCTCGTTGCGGAGGCGGATTTGCTCGTGAACCGGCGTTTCAGTCACATAGGAGCGCACGCGCACCCCGCCGCGGCTGACGTCGCGCTTGCCGACGACCAGTTGCTCCTCGACGATCGGGATCACCTCTTCCTGTTCGGCCGTGCGGCCGGCGGTCTCGCGACGGTCGAAGCTGCCGAGAGCGGCCCCGGTCGCACCGGCAGCGGCGCCGGTGCCCGGATAATCCCAGCCCGACGAACGCCACTGGCTCGAACGGTCGTCGATGTCGATCGAGTTGGCCTCTTCGAGCACGCGCACCGCCTCGTCGACGCAATCGTCATCGACGTCGGCGGTCAGCAGCGCACCGCCGCGGCGCACGCCTTCCTCATAGGTGTGGCGGTCTTCATCGGGCACGAACGCGTTCTTGATCGAGTCCCAGAAGCCGCGGTCCTCATGGGTCGAGTAGCCGGTCTCCTTGTAACCGGCGCTCGACTTGTCGTGGATATGGATGTGGTCGGCGTCGATCCGCGCGCTCTTGAGCCGGTCTTTGGCTGCCTCGGCGTCGGCGCGGCTGTCGAACAGAGCGGTGATGGTGCTGGACATGATCTTACTCCTGCGATTGAGACGGGATTTGGCGGCTTACCTCGCCGTCACGACGAGTTCGGTGCGGCGGTTCTCAAAGCGACCGCCAGCGGTAGCGTTGGTGTCGACTGGATCGGTCTCGCCGCCTGAGACAGTCTCGATGCGGCCGGCGTTGATGCCTTGCGCGACGAGCGCCGACTTGACGCTATCGGCTCGGGCCTTGCCGAGCGCCATGTTGGCTGCATCGGTGCCGCGCGCGTCGGCGTAGCCGGCGATGCGGATTCGGGCGTTCGGATACTGCTTGAGGGTCGCGGCCACCTCGTTCACCTCGGCAGCATCGGCGGGTCGGATATTGCTCTTGGCGGTGTCGAAGTTGAGCTTCTCGAAGGTGAAGGTGCGGGGAAGCGGCTCCGTGCCGGCCAGATAGGTGCCGAGACCGGACGTGCCGACCAGCGCGTCAGCGGAGCCGGCGTTCGGAGTCGACGCAACAACCTCGGTCGGAGTAGCGGTGGGAGCGGGCGCGACCGCAGCCGAGTCCTCGCGGTTGCAGCGGCTCAGAGCGAACAGCAGGGCAAGCAGCCCAAGCGCAAGCAGCAACCAGGGCAGCCAGTTGAAGCCCTTGTTCTTCTCGATGTGGATGTGACTCGGCGCGCCCTCCGGCCTGTTATCGTTAGGTCCTGCCATGAACATCCTCCTGGGTTTCGGTGAGATCGATGCGATCGACGTCGACGCGGGTCCGCCTGAGCGTGGTCGGCAGTTCCACCGCCTCCGCGTGCGCCGACCGGTAGACATGGATTTCCTCGACGAGGAAAAGCCGCTTTTCGACAACCAATCGCTCCTCGAGAACGGGGATGATAGTCACACCGTCTTCCTCACGGACGTCGGGTGCGCGGTCGACCTCGCGCTCGACCGCCACCCGCTTGATCTCGACATGCTCGCGGCGCACCTCGTCACGAACGACGACTTGCTCCTGTTCAGGGACAGTGCGAACGGTGACATGCTCGATGTCGGTCGCACGTTTGAGAACGTGCGCCTCCTCCTCAACAATGGGTAGACGGATGTCGTCGGGCATGCCTGTCCTTCAGCTTTGCCACCCTAACGCCGACGGGCTGCTGAGGTGTCCCGGAGCGCACTCTTTTTCAGTCGAAGGGACTGGTAGATAACTACTAAATGTCCGGTAGTTCGCTGACACGTTCAGTATCTACGAGGAACATCGTCCTATGGCGCAGCGCTCTACCGGCATGTCCAATCCACTTGCCCGCGTTCTCGCCCGTGACACGTTGACCCATCTCGAACAGTTGATCGGCGGCATGACTGCCGGCGTCATCCTGATCGACCTGGCCGGAACGATCATCTGGGCCAATGATGCTGCGCTGGCGATGCACGGCGTCAACAAGCTCGAAGGGCTCGGTGGCAACGCCGACACCTATGCGCAGCGGTTTGCACTCAGGTTCCGGAATGGGCATCGGCTTGCGAACCGCGAGTATCCCGTCATCCGCATGTTGGCGGGCGAGAGCTTCCCGGACCTGGTGGTGGAGGTGAGTGCCGCCGGCAGCGATGAACGTCGTTGGACCCATCGGGTGCGCGACGTCGTGATAACCGGGGACGACGAAGAGCCGGACTGCCTCGCGCTCGTGATTTAGGACGTTTCCGAACAGTATGAAGCGGAGGCGCGGTTCGAGGCCATGTTCCAGGCCAACCCCGCGCCGGCGCTCATTATACGGCTCTCGGATCAGCGATTTAGCCGGGCAAATCGCGGATTTCTCGAAATGACCGGCTACCCCCGTCAGGTGGTCCAAGGGAACAGCCTCTACGATCTCGACATTCTCAACGGTGCCGAGCGAAAGGACTATGCCAGGCAGTGCCTTGCGGAAGGCCGGACGATCCCGCAGATGGAAGCGGAGCTGCCGCTGCCGGACGGCAATACCAAGCTCGTCATCATCGCCGGTCAGCCGATCGAAGTCGGCGACGACAAGTGCATGCTGTTTACCTTCGCCGATCTGGAGCCCCGCCGGAAAGCCGAACGGGCGCTTCGATCGAGCGAGACACACTTTCATACCCTGTTTGAGATGGCGCCCGTGGCGATGGTGCTGACTTCGCCCGACAGCCACCGCACAATGGACGTGAACGACGCGTTCGTTCGCCTCACTGGTCGCAGCTCGGCCGGCTCGATCGGCAGAGCCGCCGGCGATCCCGAGCTTTGGGCCGATCCGGCGCAGCGTGAGGAGGTGCAGCAGGAGCTGGATCGAAGCGGGGGCGTGCGCAACCGCGACGTCCGGCTGATCGATGCAGACGGGCAACCGGTCGACTGCCTCCTCTCGGCCGAGCGCATGGAGATCAGGGGCGACCGCTGCACGCTATGGCTTTATCAAGATATCACGGCGCGGCGGAAAAGCGAGCTGGAGCTGGCCGACGCGATCGAAGCGGTGATGAAGGATGCAAGCTGGTTTAGCCGGACCGTGATGGACAAGCTCGCAACCCTGCGTAATCCGCGCGCCGAAACCGCCACTGAGACCGCCGACCTGACGCCTCGTGAGCGTGAGGTGCTGGGGCTTATCTGCGAGGGCCTGGACGACAAGGTGATCGCGAAGCATTTGTCGCTTTCGGGAAACACGGTGCGAAACCACGTTGCCGGCATCTACGGAAAGATCGGTGTCAATCGGCGCGCCGCAGCCATTGCTTGGGCTCGGGAACGTGGCTTTGCCTAAAACAAATGCAACCGTGCGGCCGCAATCCAGTAATGGTCTTCAACAGCAATAGCCGGAGACCATGAGTCACTCACGAGGGGATCGGCAAAGCAAAGAAGGACAGCTATCATGCCAGATACCCCATATAATGATGCATTGGATGTTCTCGCCACGGCTCTGAAGGCAGGGCCTGCCGCTCTTGCGCACCAGAGCGGGCCGGCGGCCCGCACGAACTTCGTGGATCGGCTCACGACAATCGCGCACCGGCTTGATCTGGGCGGCCATGGCGGCGTGCAGGAGGTCTACGAGGCCGCCTCAATCATCGGTCGATTACAAAAGGGGCCGAAACGGCCAAAAGGTGAGGGTTGGTCGATCGAAGATCATCAGGCCATTGCCGATCTTGAGAAGGTGCAGATGAAGCTCGTCAAGCTCGCTAACGGTGTTCAGGAGTGAATGGCGATGAGTTCGTCTCTCTTGTGCCTGTCCATTCGGCCAATGAAGGCCGGTGCCTTACCGCCGTGATGGGGCTGGCGGGCGCTGAGGAGTCAGTGTCCTAGCGGGAGGAGCGGCCCGATGCGGCGATCATGCCGCCTCAGTCCGGTAGAGCTGCGCCTCACGGTTGATAAGGATATCGGCCAGGAACCAGTAGGCTTCGCCCCAGGCGTTCAGAATCTCATCGGTTGCCGCCTCGCCCAATATGTCGCGGATCGCCGGCAGCAGCGCGTTGGCGACCGCAGGATAATGTTCGGGCTGGATATGGGTCTCGACATGGCGCGCGGCGATGCGCTCGATCGCGGGTTTCAGCACGTCGAGCTTGTCCACATTCTGCGCAAAGGCGAGGATCGCCGCCGCGAGCCGCTTGGGCTGCGCGCCGGATTCGTGCGCGGCCATGTCAAACAGCGCCTTGATCTCCGGATCGACGAACAGGCGCTGATACATGCGCGTGGTAATCTCCACGCCGTGCTGCTGGAGCGCAGGCGCCGTAGCTTTTACCAAAGCCATTGTTTCGGGGGAAAGCGGTTTGGACATACAGACGTGCTCCGGATTTCAGGACCCTGACAAAAGAGACGATCAAAGTGGCGAGAGGGACCCGATCGAGCAAGGAGCGTGGGCCGGAGAGACAGGCATGCGCGATGAACCCAAGGCTTAGCGTCGGGGTATCCCATATCCGCATTCGATCATAGCTCGACCGCAGCCAGAGGAGCGAGCAAGGTCCACACGACGCCCGAGGCGGGAAACTCCATCTCGGCACGGCCGCGCAAGCTGCGGCTCACGGCCGTGCATATCAGCCGCGACCCAAAGCCCCGCCGCTCGGGCCTGACGACTGGCGGGCCACCCCGTTCGGCCCATTGCATCCAAAGCTCGGCTTCGGTGCCCGAATCCAGCACCTTCCATGTCAGCTCGATCGTGCCCGCCTCATTGGACAGGGACCCATATTTGATCGCGTTCGTCGCCAGCTCGTGAAAGGCGAGGGTCAACGTCATCGTCGCCCTGGGGCCGATCGTGACCGTGGGGCCGTGGAGGCGAAGCCGCTCCGCGTAGAGGGTGAAGTGGCCCAGCGCATTTTCCGCCAGCGCGGGCAGGGGCGCCGCCTGCCAGTTGTGGGATAGAAGCTGCTCGGTCGCGTTGCCCAGCGCCGCCAATCGCTCGTCAATGGTCGATCGGGCGTCTTCGATCGAATCGGCCGCCTGCAAGCTCTGGCTGACAAGGGAACGAACGACAGTGAAAATGTTCCTGAACCGATGCTCAAGCTCACGAATCCGGGTTTCAGTATCGACCATAACTCTACGTGCCCCCTACCCGGCTACTTAGAGCAATCGAGAGCCCAGGACGAACATTTTGCACGTCCGCGTGGAGCACAGAGCCAGACGGCGCGTTGCTGCGCTGATCGGTGGAACGGCTGCGTAAATGCTTGGTGCGGCATGACTACACAAGGTGGGATCAGCGGCCTTCGCGTGCTGGTTGTCGAAGATGATTATTGGGTCGCGGCCACGCTGGTCGAGATAATAACCGAAGCAGGCGCGGAAGTTGTCGGCCCTGTCGATTGTGTGCGGGACGCCCTGACGGCGCTGGACTCGTCGCCTCATGTCGCCAGCCTCGATGTGCAACTTGGCTCCGAAACCTCGTTCCCGATCGCGGACGAACTGGACCGTCGCGGCGTGCCCTTCATCTTCGCCACGGGTGCGGCCAGCATGATCCCGGCTGCCCACGCCTCACGCCCGACCTGCCACAAGCCCGCTTCGCGCGAGCTGCTGATCGGGGCGCTTTCTGGCGCGCTCAACCCTGCCTAACAGGGCTGCTTCACTGACGCGATGCAAGAGGCTCAAAAGGAAACGCCCCCTCGTCGTCCAGCAGCTCGCCGGGTTGCATCGGGCCGGCTCCGGTCGCGGCGTCGATCGCGGCTTGCAAATGGACGGCGGTGGCCGTCGCGCCTCGGCCGCTCCGATCCAGTTGGGCCAATGCCATCCTCATAAGCGAGAGGGCTGTGTCGTCGTTCGTCATAGACATGCCTCGATGGGAACCCGGAGCCTTGACGGAACAAGGGTGTCCCGGTCTCGATCGGTCATTGCGCGGCCGATCTCCACGGCGTTCTTCCCGGCGCGCTTGACCGCGTACATGAGCTGATCGACCGCGTGCATCAACGAGGGTTCGTCACGCGGGGTATCAGGGTGAATCAGCAGCGCGCCCATGCTGCACGTCACCGGATGAGACGTGTCGGCCAGAACCGATGACAGGCGCTTGTGGAGCGAGCGGGCGAAATACACCCCTTCCTCGGCCGAATGGACGGGAAGCAAAAAGGCGAACTCGTCGCCGCCGATCCGGCCGAAATCGTCCTCGCGCCGGATGGTCTTCCGTGCGCCCTGCGCGAAGGCGCGCAGCACCTCGTCGCCGGCAACATGGCCGTGGCGGTTATTGATGCCCTTGAAATCGTCGAGATCGAGGATCGCGAGCAGGAAGGTTTGCCGGGCAGGCACCGCTAGATCGAGACGATGGATCACGCGCTCGCGGAACGTCTCCTTGTTGAGCGCATCGGTCATGCGGTCACGCACCGCCAGGTGGTGCTCCCGATCAAAGGACCGGCGGAAGCTGAGAACAATGGCGGCGACGATAACATAGGTGACGGCGCGCACGGCCATCCTTGCCCCGAGCAGGGCGGGGGAGAGCCCTGGAAGTTCGGCGAGATGCGGCACGACCGCGAGAACGGCCGCGACGATCGCCACCAGATAGCCAGCACGGCTTCCCAGCGCCCAGCAGGCGGCGCAGACGATCGGCATATAGAGCGGCGCGAGACCAATCCGGGGAAAATGCGCGTTCGCCAGCGCCAGCGCCGTGACGCTGAGGAGAATCGCGAACCAGGCGCGCTCACGCGGCAGGGAATGAAGGCGATCGGCGAGGCGGCCGACAGGCAGATGACTATTCACGCATGTCCTACTCGGTCAAAAGGTTCTCCAAGCTCATTCCCGTCCCAAGTGTTCCCGTGCAGCCGGCGGCACGCCCCATTCCGGGGACGTGCCGGCCACTGAACCGGTTGTGGTTTAGCTGAGGTCCTTTCCTTCCCATCCAAGCGGGGCAACGCTGCGCTGTTGCTGCAAGATGAGGAGGACGAGATGGCTAAGAAGATCACCAACCCGGCTTTGTCGGCGATGCGTGAGGCGGCGGAGGTTGAACCGGCGCGCGCTCGGGTTCGATGCCGGAGCGCTCGCCACACAGCCACCAAGTGCGAGGATGGCAAGAAGCGGGAATGACAAGGCTGTTTTGGGCATGGCTCTCCCTAGAGGCTTGGCCGCTGATCGTAGAAATCGACCTGCATCCGCATGGCTCCGAGCGGTTCGACGAAATGCGGCTGTTCCGGAAGCACCAGCCCTGGCCGATCGGGTGTAAGGATCACCTCAGAGGCCGGATCGAGACAGGTAAGCTTCAATCTCCCTTCGATGACCCGGATCACGCCCCACACACCGGCCTTGGTGCGATGCTCGGAGCGCAGGGCAGCGGGCAATGTCACCTCATCGAATATGGGCGTCGAGCGGTAGGGAAGCACCATTATTTCTATGCTCCTACTTGGATCGTGCATCGCACCGGCTGATCCGCCTTCCTTGCGGTCTGCCGGCATCCTTCGATCTTTTCTCGATTGTCGCGCAGCAACCTGTCGGCCGCGACAATCGCCTCCCAGCTCGGCCGCGATGCGCTCGCCATAAGATGCTGCCCGGCATCCCACGGTGTCGCCTCGGCAAGAACCCGCGTCGCCATGCGTTCGGGCCATTGCCAGCTCGCCGGCGCGATCTCGCGCGCGACCATACCGGGCAGGAAGGACCAGAGGAGGATGCCGATAAGCAACCCGCCCAGCCCGAACCATAGTTGACGGTTCTTTTGATCCCGCGCCGTCAGCGCCGATTGAACGACGGTGCGCAGCTCGCGCCCCTGCTGTTTCATCTCGTTGGTGGCGGTGGCGAGGGCGGCATGATCGGCGCTGCGAAGGTCGGCCGCCGCTCGATTGATCTGCGTCGAAACCTGCGCAGGCGTCATCGCCAGCGCCGGCGACTTCACGATGGCCGTCGTAACCTGGTCCAGGCGTCCGTTGATGCCGTCCAGCCCTTGGACGACATGCCCCAGCGTCTCGGAATAATCCGGCACGTCGATGCTGGTGCGCTCGGCCGCCAGTCCCTCGATGGCGCGGCGCATCAACGCTAGTTCGCCGCGCTGCTGCTCGACCGCAACGCGCACCTGCTCGAACGCCTCCGTTGCCGCGTCGCCGCCTTCCTCCCATTCCTCGTCCGCCATTGTCTCTCCTTATCGGCTCAATCCTCGGTCGCGGCCAATTTCCAGCGAACGGGTCAATTCCTGGCTGATCGGACGATCCCGACGCATCTCCAGCCCCAGCTCGGGCGCGCGCCGCCGCAGCACGGATTCGAGCTGCGGATCGCGATGCAGCCCTCCCGCCAAGCCATCCATCTTCTTGGCCGTGCGCTCCGCGCCGGCACGATCGCCGCTGCGCGCGAGCTCGGCCCGCTCGCGCGCCATGCCTTGCCAGCGCTCCACGAAGCGGTCGGCGCGCAGTTCGGGATTGGAACGGACCTGGGCTTCCTCGGCCATTGCCCGCGCCGCCCCGCCGGCTTTGCCTTCGGCCGCGTCGCGCACCAGTGCGGGGTTGCGCTCGAACGCGGACGACAAATCCCGGGCCGCCTGGGGGCGCACCCGATCGAGCGCGTCCCCAGCCTTCGCCAGCGCCTCTTTCTGGTGCGGGAGCACAGGCAAGCCCTTCTCGCGCATCCGGTCCATATCGGCCTGAGCGCGCGCATAGCGTTCGATCGCCTTGGCCTGATTGGGCGCGGGCGATCCCCGCTCGGAGCCGGTGTTAATCGGACCCCCTTTGCCGTCGCGCGCCGGCTCGGGCGACGTTGGTTTCGGGCGGAAGCCGGCGAACATGCCCTTGGTCTTCGCCTGTACTTTGGCGACCATCTCCCGCGCGAGTTCCGGGAACCGGATCTCGCGCCGCTCGGCGAACGCACGCACCCGGTCATGCTCGGCCGTAGCGCCCTCACGCCCATAGTCGCCGGCCATGTCCTTGGCGCGGTCACGCGACAGGACACGGGCGAGCTGACGCTGATCGGCAAAATCATCACGCCCATAGTGGAGCTGCGCCCCGTCACGGTGCCGCGACATGCCGACATAGGCGCTGTGGCGGTCCATCCCCGGCGTCGCCAGCACATGCGCCTGATCCACCGTCACGCCCTGTGACTTATGGATGGTCGCGGCATAGCCATGATCGACATGGGCATAGTCCTTGAGGTCGAACGCGACCCGGCTGCCCCCGTCGAGCCGCACCGCCATGCGGCCTTCGCTGACTTGCTCCAGCGTGCCCAGCGTGCCGTTCTTCACGCCAAGCGAACGCTCGTTGCGCAGGAACATGATCCGATCGCCGGATGCGAAGTCGCGCCGGCCGCGATCGACCGTGACGCCCACGTCCGGGCCCAGCCCGCCCGACGCGCGCACTCGCTCGCGCGCTTCCTGGTTCAGCTCCCGCACCTCGGCATTGGTGTGGGTGAGGATGATGCGGGTCTTGTCCGGCTCGGCCTGGCGTTGCCGGTCCCAACCGTCCACCAGCTCGCCCCGCGCCGCCTCGCGCGTGTCGGCCGCCTGCACCATGCCCCGGCTCTCATAGGCGTGCAGCGCCTCGCCGGTGCGGCCCGTGGCGAGCGAGCGCGTCGCCTCCTTCTGCCAGTCGTCCCGCTGCCGGCGAACCTCGGTGATCTCGGCCGCGCCGTGGCGCTCGCTGATCGACCGGAACGCCGCTCCGGCTTCGATCGCTTGCAACTGTTCGGGATCGCCCACCAGCACCACCTTCGCGCCGGCGTCGCGGGCATGGGACAGCACCCGCTCCATCTGGCGGGTGCCGATCATACCTGCCTCGTCCACCACCAGCACGTCGTTGCGGGACAGCTGGTCGCGGCCCTGCGCCCACGCATGTTCAAGGCTGGCGATGGTGCGGGACTGGATGCCCGATCCGCCCTCAAGGTTCTCGGCCGCGATCCCGGACAAGGCCGCGCCGCGCACCTGATAGCCCTCGCGCTCCCACGCCTCGCGCGCGACGCCCAGCATCGCCGACTTGCCGGTGCCGGCATAGCCGATGACCGACGCCACCCCCCGGCCCTCGGTGATATGGTCGAAGGCGTCGCGCTGCTCGCCCGACAGCACCAGGCCGCGCCCTTCCGCCGCCTCCAACGCGCCCGCGCGATGACGATCAGAGACATCATGCCCGCTACTGCGCGCAAGCTCGTCGCCTGCGCGCTCAAGCCGCGCCTCGGTCGCGATCATCTCGCGGGAGGTGAACCGCTCCTGGTCGCGTCCGTCTTTGCCCAGCGCCACAAGCTCGGGGCTGGCGCGCACCGCCGCCATCACCCGGTCGAACTGCTCCTTGCCGTCCGAATGGCGATGGACGAACATCGCCAGGTCGCGGGTGGTGAAGGTCGATTGCTGCCGCGTTATCCCGTCCAGCGCGATGCGCGGATCACCGATGATCTTGGTGCCATTCTCCCGCGCGATACGCCGGTGGTCATCAGCCCGCTCGGCATCCTCGCCGCGATCGAGGCGGCGCATTCCCGCCGGACCGATCTTGTGCTGCGGCTCCAGCGCAATGCCCTGGTCGGCATAGGAGCGATGATCGATCCGGCCCTCCAGCCCAAGCTTGGCCATGCGCTCGTTCACATGGGCGGCCCATGCCTCGCGCCACTCCTGCAAAAGCTCGGTGCCGTTCCAGTCCCGGACCTTCTTGCCGAACCCCTCCGGTCCTACCTCGCGCATCGACAGCATGACATGCGCGTGCGGCTTGGGACTACCGTCGTCCGCCTTGTCCCAATGCACGTTGAGGTCTGCGACCATTCCCCGATCGACAAACTGCTTCTGTACGAAGTCGCGGGCGAGGCTCACGCCCTGCTGCTGATCCATCTCGCGCGGGATCGAGAACTCCACCTCGCGGGCAAGCTGCGCGTCCTTGCGCTTCTCGCCTGCCTCCACCTCGTTCCAGAGCGCGGTGCGGTCGTTTAAACGCTCTGGCGCGCCGTCCGGTAACATCACCTCGGAGTGGATGACGCCGGCCTTATTCGAGAAGTCGTGATGGCGGTTCAGCTTCTCGTCGAACAGCCGCGATGCGGAACGATAGGCAGCGGACGCGACGGCGCTGGAACCCTTCGCGCGGCTGATGACCTTGGCGCTGAAATGGTAGATCGCCATCGCACTTCTCAATCTGCCTTACTTAGCGCACGTCGGCAACGACGTATAAGCGCGCACTCATCATCCGCTCCGCTCCTGCTGATTGACTGTGGTGCGTTCCCGTTATGGGTTGCCTGCTCGTTCCTGTTTGCTAGGCTGCGGTGAACCTGACGCGAACGGAGAGAGCACCATGCGCAAGGTGCGCGACTATGACGCGGAGCTGAAGGCGCTGGAGAGCCGCGCCAAGGCGATCAAGGCGCGCCGCATCGAACAGCTCGGCCAGCTTGTCACCGCCACCGGCGCAGACGCGCTCGACATGGAAACGCTCGCCGGCGCGCTGCTCGATGCCGTCACCTCGCAGAACGCGGAAGTGAAGGAGGCGTGGCGCGTGAAAGGCTCCGCTTTCTTTCAACGGCGCGGGCGCAAAGGTGGCCGGACTGCTGTCGGCAACGGCGATAGCGGGAACGCGCAACCGGGCGATGATCCAGCGTCTGGAAGCGGCACGGCGTCGGACTGATACGCGGGGCTGGGTCTTGGCTCGGCGCGAACGCACCCGCCACCTGATCGAGCTGGGCGGCCTCGTCCAGAAAGCCGGCTTGGTCGAACTCGCCGACGACGATCGCGCCACGATCTACGGCGCGTTGCTGGAACTGGTCGGCCGCGCTCGCGGCGGCGAGGCCGGCGACACGCTCGCGCTCTGGAAGCGGCGCGGCAAACGCGCGTTCGATGCGGAAAGCAATGTGGAGGAGCTGTCTTGAGGAAGATTCTATGGACCTTGCCGCTCTGCGTCATCATCGCCGGTTGCGATCGAGGCCCTGCCGATCCGCAAGGCCTCGAAACCGGTGAGACTTTGTTGACGGTAACAGGCACCGGACGCACCGAAGCCGCGCCCGACCAGGCGCTGTTCACCGCCGGCCTGTCGAGCGTGGCGGCTGATGCGAAAAGCGCCAGCGCGAAGAATGCGGAAGCCATGAGCCGGATCACGGCCGCCCTTGCCCGGCTGAACGTGCCCGCGCGCGATATCCAGACCCGCAGCCTGTCGGTCAATCGCGTGGATTATGGCCCCAACAAGGGCCGCTTCGAGGCGAGCAATACCCTCAACGTGCGGATGCGTGACACGGCGCGGGTCGGTGAGGCGATCGCCGCCGTCACCGATGCCGGCGCGAACATCGTGTCTGGCCCTGACCTCTCCGTTACCGATCCCGAGAAGGCGAACCTGAGCGGCTATGATGCCGCCTACAAGTCCGCCCGCGCCAAGGCCGAGGCTTATGCCAAGGCCGCCGGCCTGCGCATCGCCCGCGTGCTCGCGATCCACGATGGCGGCCAGGGCGGCTATATGCCGCAGATGGGGGCAATGGATGCGCGCATGGTCGCGCCGCCGCCGGTGTCTGTGCAGGCGGAACAGGCGTCGGCTCCTGTAATGGCGGGGACCAATGCCGGAATGGTGACGGTGCGCGTGAACTTCGCGCTGGCCCCCAAATGAACACCTAGCCACCATACCGCGAGAAAGGATGAAGCCGTGACGCCCCTCCTCGACCTCGATGCGATCCGCCGGGAGGTTCGCGCGCTGGAGTTCGAGCGCGGCACGCCGGCTGATGTAGCGGAATGGCGCGAAGCCGATGCTGAGTCCCGCGCCAATCTCGCCATCGAAGGCATGGCGCTGGAAACTGACGAGCACATGCTGTTCGACATGCTGCGCGATGAGGCCGTGCCCCCTCCCCTCGCCACGCAAATCATCCTCAAGCTGCTCAATCATCCCGACGCTGATCCCGCGCTGGCGATCACGCCGCTGGAACAGGCCGGCTGATGCCGGGGCCGCTCATCGGCGGGCGTCGGCCGATCAGCTGGCGGCTTGCGATCGTCGTTGCGTTCGTCGCGGCCTATGCGACCGCGCGATGGCTGGAAGGCATGTTCGGCGTCGGGCAGATTTCCGGCACGGTGTCGTTCCTGGTCCTGGTCGGCCTGATCGGCGCGACCTGGTGGATCAACAGCCGCGCCGGCAAGCATAGGAGCGAGCTGCTGGGCTCGGCCCGCTTCGGCGACCGTGCTGACGTGCGCAAGCTGGAAGCGAGTGGGGATCTCCTGATCGGCCGCGCCAAGGAATCCGGCAAGCTGCTGCGTTATGACGGCGCAGCGCACCTGCTGACGATCGCACCCACCCGCTCGGGCAAGGGCGTCGGGACGATCATCCCTAACCTGCTGCTGCTCGACCGCTCCGTGGTCTGCATCGACCCCAAGGGCGAGAATGCCCGCGTCACGGCCCGTGCGCGGGCCAGCAAGGGCGCTGTGTGGTGCCTGGACCCCTTCGGCGTCTCAGGGTGTCCTGCGGCTCGCTACAACCCTCTGGCGCAGCTCGACCCGGCAAGCCCGGACCTCGCGGAAGATGCGCAGACGATCGCCGACGCGCTGGTCCACGATGCGCCGGGGCAATCGGGCGAGGCGCACTGGAACGAGGAAGCCAAGGCGCTGATCGCCGGCGTGATCCTGCACACCGTCGTCCATGAGCCCGTGTCCCAGGCCACGCTCGCCACCGTGCGCGACAAGCTCACCCGCGACCCCGCCGCCTTCGCCGCGCTGCTGACGGACATGCAAGCCAGCACCGGCGCGCATGGCCTGATCGCGCGCGCCGGCAACCGCCAGCTCGGCAAGTCCGATCGCGAGGCCGCCGGGGTGCTGTCATCCGCGCAGCGCCACACCCACTTTCTCGACAGCCCGCGCCTGGTCGAAAGCACGTCAGCCTCCGATTTCCGGTTCGCGGACCTCAAGGAGCGGCCTGGCACCGTGTTCCTGTGCCTGCCGCCCGACCGGCTCGATACCTATGCCCGCTGGCTGCGGCTGCTGGTGGCGCAGGCCGTCACCGACATGGCCCGCTCCCCTGCCCGGCCGGAACGTCCGGTGCTGTTCCTGCTCGATGAGTTCGCCGCCCTCGGCCGTCTCGAACCGGTTGAGCGCGCGATGGGGCTGATGGCAGGCTACGGCCTCCAGCTCTGGCCGATCCTCCAGGACATGCACCAGCTTCGCGCGCTCTATGGCGAGCGCGCCGGCACCTTCCTGTCCAATGCCGGCGTCATCCAGACGTTCGGGGTCAACGACCATGCGACGGCCGACATGCTCTCGCGTACGATTGGAGACACGACACTGGAATATGCGACCCTCAGCACGTCGCGGGGCACGGGCTGGGGCGACAATCGCGCCGGTCCCTCAGAAAGTGTCAGCACCCATGTCACAGCGCGACGGCTCGTCACGCCCGACGAAATCATGCGGATGCCGGCTGACACGCTCCTGCTGCTGCGCCAGGGCGAACGCCCGCTCTGGGCCGGCAAGGTCCGCTACTATGACCAGCGCGAGTTCGCCGGCCTGTTCGACCTGGCGTGATCCCACACACCGGTCCTGGAAGATCGATCAGTGAGCTTTGGGGTAGCGCCTTATTGCCCTCTCCGCCGGCGGAACGCTGAAGGCGCACACCGCCGGTTCCGCTTGTCCTTCTGTGGTCACGCTTCTGGGCGCGTCCTGACGTTAAGAGATTCTGTTAAATAGGAATTGTTAAACAAGTTAAGCCTGTGGAAAAGCAGAAATATTGCTTTTTTTCCAGTCACTTGTCGTGATGGCCGGTGGGCGAAACCACGTGATTCGGTGTGTGATCCCACGATAGTGGGGTGTGTGATCCCACGAAGGAAAGGTGTGTGATCCCACGATAGTAAGAGGCTTCAGATTGCCATTCTCGGGGTAGCTATTTGCCCCACGCCCCCCGTCATGCTGCCCACCCTCTCGGAGCTGCGGTGTGTGAAACCACGATAGTCAGGGGCGGCGTGCGAGCTGATCCATGAGGTCATCAACCTCAGCGGTTCTCCGCCGATCGGCATCCAAGCGAGCACGCCGTTCCTGCTCGGCCTGGAGTTGTTCGGATAGCGCCAAAGCCTCCGCCTCTCCTCTCAACCGGAACAATACGGCCGGGCTGCCATCCGTAGTCGTCGCCATTTCTAGGACATAATCAGGAAGCTGGTTTGCCTCGATGATCTTGCGCAGCATCCGGTTGAACTCTTTGGGCTTGCTGTCGCTGCCGGTCTTGTCGCGCAACACCTCGACCCGGCAGGTCCACCCGCCTCGCTGGTTGCCGGCGTGCTTGCGGGCGATGCGGTAGAGTGCTCGCTCCAGTCCTCCGGAAAGCAGGAAGTAATCGGGATGCATGGTGAGCAGCGACCGCTCCGCCATGATGCCTTCATAGACCCAATCGGACAGAGTGATGGTCATGCCCCGGGGCTGGTCAGTGTCGGGGTCCACCTCCAAGGTCCATTTATCCAGCCAGTTGAAGCCTGCCTTGCTGCGCCGCTTGGGTGCGCGGATGGACGTAGAGATAGAAGTGGTTTGTAGCCGCTGGAGAGCCGCTTGGAGCTCCTGGTAGGCCCTCCCGCTGGTATCGCGTTTGATCGCCCGCAAAAGGTCATAGGATGTGGTGGTGAGCGTCCTCGGAAGGTCGTTGATCCCCTGCTCACGCATCCGGTTCAGCGTCGAGGTAGCCCAGATGATGATATCGGCATCCCAGATCGTCGCCATGCCATAAGCCGGGATCGCTTCGATCTTCACCCAGGTCGCCCCATCGGGGCTGGTATATTCGATCGGCTTAACCCGCTTGCGCTTCTGCAACGAGAAGAATGGTCGCTCCATCGTCTCCCGCTGATCCTTGAGCGGAAGGTCGCCCATGATCGGCAGGAAGAGATCGAACTCCGGATTAGGGTCCCGTCGCTTTTTCACAGTTCAACCTTGCGCGCCTGCAAGTGTGCAGAATTGCACACCATCACCGGCCAAATTGCTGGTTAGCATCATACTTGGCCACCAGCTCGGCGATGGCTTCGGCCAGCAAGTCCTGATGGCTGCGCCGCGTCCGCGCTGCCAGCACTCGGAAGGCCTCCGCAGTCGGGTCTGCCGGATCA
The DNA here is from genome assembly GCF_003950435.1 of Sphingomonas sp. ABOLG. NCBI lineage: Bacteria > Pseudomonadati > Pseudomonadota > Alphaproteobacteria > Sphingomonadales > Sphingomonadaceae > Sphingomonas > Sphingomonas sp. ABOLG. The sequence goes on along the minus strand of NZ_QQWW01000023.1, from coordinate 8,361 downwards.
AAATAGGCTCCGAGATGATACTTGCCAGTGCGCCGTCCGCCGGATCGTGCCGCCGGCTGCTCCGGCACGGGGGAAGGCCGCGCCTCCGTCGCAGCGTCTTGCGTTGGCTTCTCCGGAATCGCCGGCGCGAGAAGAGATGAACGACGTGCCATATCAAACCTTCAAACTTGCAGGTGTGCAGTCCTGCAAGACTTCAAACAGGAACTCGCGCAGTGATGCAATCTCCTGAGCGGCTTTTCCGGCCGGCTCATGCTCGATGACACCAAGGCCGTAAGGCCATGCTGCACGATAGACGCTGCGCTCGCGCAGCACCGCGCGTGCGACTTTCAGCCCCGAGGCCTCAACCAAGGTCCGGGCATCTTCCAACAGCGCCGTGGCTGTCGGGGGAGCAGCATTGAACACGACATAGCCACTCTTGCCGGTGCTGCTGATGAGCTGGGCGGTGCGTTTGATCGCGTCCAAATCGATGAGGGAAGGGCGGCATGGAATCAGAACAAGGTCGGCGCGTTGCGCGGCGGCAACGGCTTCAGCGCCAGCGGCAGGCGGTGTGTCGATGATGGTTAGCGCAAAGCCATTCGCCTCGGCGGCATCGATCGCCTGACCCAGCCGCCGAGCGCTGATCGGCTCGACATGCGGCAGGTCGGCCTCACGGCGCTCACTCCATGCTGTGGCGCTCTCCTGCGGGTCGAGGTCGAACAGCGCGGTCTTGATGCCGATGGATTGGGCCGCCACCGCCAAATTGACGGCCAACGTGGTTTTTCCAACCCCGCCTTTTTGAGCTGCTAATGTAATTGTCTGCACGTGTGCACACCTTCAATCTTGTTAGTGTGGTGTTATTCAAATTTGAAGAATGGCACAACCCATTGGAGTCCCGCCACCCACCGGCAGTCTGACTTTTGGGACCTAGGTTAGCCCGCTGCCTCATCGTCGCTGTCGAGCGCATCGTGGCGCATGGGTCCGTGGCCATTGATCGGGCACAAGGGCGCACCCGCTGTCTCCAGCCATTTACGCGCGGTTCGCGCCGTGTAGCCGCACGTCGCGCACTCGCATTTCAGCATCCGCGCCGCTTGCTTCTTGGGCCGGGTGGTCTCCCCGTCAGTGTCGAGCCGAGCATGGGGCAGGGGGCCTGCCGCAGCGAGAATCGGCGCAATGGCGCCAAGGAAAGCATCGCCGGGGGTGGTGGCGCGCATTGGCCCAACCAGCCCGAGCCCGACTGCGATCCGTTTAAACGCTCTCCCGTGCCCGGCCCCGATCCCGACCGCCGCGTGAACCAGCTCGTGCGCGAGGATCGCTGCGATCTGCGCTGGCATCGCATCGGGGGCGTGGGCGAGGTCAGGCCGGATGAATATCTCAAAATGCCCATCGCCGCTGCGCCGATTGTCCCAGCACTCTCCGATCGCCTTGCCTTTGGCGCCCCTGCTGGTGAAGCCGATCGCCACCCGCACGCGGGAGGGAAGGGGGGCGTCCAGCGCCTCGAACAGCGGCGCCATGCCGGCCGCCACCCGGTTCAGCCAGCTTTCGCGATTGTCCTGTTCCATGTCCTGCTCCTTCAAATCGCCCACGGGGCGATGGCCTCGGCCATCGGCCCTGCCTCGTGGCGAACAGCGGGGGGTGAGGGGGCAGCGGGAATCTGCCGGGGTGGTGCGGGCGCAGGCGTAGCCGAGCCACGGCCCGGCTGATTGCCGTTGCTGGGAGAGGGGGGCGGCGCCTCACTTTCCCTCCGATAAATGCAACACCGCCGGCACCGCCGGCGCCGCTCTGGACGGGCGCGACCGTCCCACGCGCGAGCGATCGTCACCCGCATGGGACGAGACGCCGATCGGCGGCTCGGTCGGAGCGAAGCGGAGATAGAGCGCGGTCCATAAGGACGCGCCGACTTGGCGCCTGCAACTTACCAAGGCTATCGTGCCGCCAGATATTCAGGCGGAGTAAGCGGTGGCGATCGATTTTACATTTAGGAAGAAGGCGGTCCGCACCCTTACCAACCAGATTGGCGTCTATGTCCTTTGCGATCTGGACCAAGTTCCGATCTACGTAGGCCAATCCAAGGATGGTATTCGCAGCCGCGTTGCGCGGCATCTGACTTCCGCCCGCTCCGACATTATTGCCAATCGTCAGATCGACGTTTGGGAGATCGCTTGGGTGCTCGCCTACCCAGTGGATACGAAGGAAGAAATTACGCCGTTGGAAGGCGTGCTGTTCCACCACTTCAATCCAAAGTCTCAGCTGATGAACGGGTCTATCCCGGCGGCCCCTCCGGAGGGAGCGCCAGTGCCGGAGCCGACCCAAGTGGTTCAGGTCATGTCGGATGAGGAGATCGCCGACAAGATCGATCCGGTGCAGCGACTTCCGCGCCAGGCAGGCCACTACACGCAGATCGTCGGCCATTTCCTGGCGGTGAAAAACTCTCCGCAAGTAGCTCGGGCTATGGACGCCCACTTCAAACGACTGGCGAGCTACCATGCCGAGCTGCTGGGCCTGACGGGCGAGTCTGATCCGGGAGAAGAGTAGGGGGCTTGCTCATTTTTTGGAACAGATGCAGAACATACTAGACAGAAGGTGATTGTGGCGCCACAGTGGCGCCATGACTACGAACTCCAAGCCCGCCACGGTGCGCGACCTTGATCGCATAAACCTGCGTCTCTCCGCCGAGACGTTCGCGCTGATCGACGCTGCGCGCGCTGGCCGTCCCGGCAATGTCTCGCGCAACACCTGGATCACGGAAGCTATCGCGGAGAAGCTGGCGCGCGAGACGGGCGCCAACGACCGCCGTGAGGAAAGCCGGGTCGCCAATGGCTAAGTTCTATGAGTTCTTCGCCGGAGGCGGCATGGCCCGCGCCGGGTTGGGAGCGGGTTGGACCTGCCTGTTCGCCAACGACTTCGATCATAAGAAGGGGCTCACCTACCAAGCTAACTGGGGGACGGGAGGCGAGTTGAAGGTTGGCGACGTGAAGCAAATCACCGCGGCGGATTTGCCCGGCGTCGCTGATCTCGTCTGGGGGTCATTCCCCTGCCAGGACCTGTCGCTCGCAGGCGGCGGCGCCGGCTTGCGCGGCGAGCGGTCTGGAACCTTCTATCCATTCTGGGACGTGATTAAGGGGCTGATCGCGGATGATCGCGCGCCCAAGGTGATCGCGCTCGAGAATGTGTGCGGGACGCTGACCTCGCATGGCGGCAAGGATTTCGAGGCGATCTGCCAAACCTTCGTGGATGCCGGGTATCGCTGCGGCGCCCTCGTCATCAATGCGGCCCTGTTCCTTCCGCAATCCCGTCCTCGGCTGTTCGTGGTCGGCGTTCATGGGGACGTGCAGGTTGATCCGGCATTGCTTGCGCCTGGTCCCATCGAGCCCTTCCATACTCGCGGGCTGCAAAGCGCCGTCGAACGGCTGCCGGCCGCGTTGCGCGAAGCAATGCTGTGGTGGAACATGCCGACGCCGAACCGCCGCAATACGACGTTCGCCGACATGATCGAGGAGAGCCCGTCGAGCGTGCCCTGGCACACGCCGGCGGAAACCCAGCAACTCCTTGGCATGATGTCGCCACTCAACCTCGCCAAGGTGAACGCGGCCAAGCGGGCCGGACATCGCGTGGTGGGCGGCGTCTACAAGCGCACCCGGCTCAACGAAAAGGGCGTGAAGGTGCAGCGCGCGGAAGTGCGTTTCGATGATATTTCGGGCTGCCTGCGAACGCCCGCAGGCGGGTCCAGTCGGCAGGTCATCGTCGTCATCGATGGCGCCAAGGTCCGATCGCGGCTGATCTCCGCGCGCGAGACGGCGCGCCTGATGGGCCTGGACGACGACTACAAGCTACCCCGCAACTACAATGAAGCTTACCACCTCACGGGAGACGGAGTGGCGGTCCCGGTGGTTCGGCACTTGGCCCATCATATCCTGGAGCCCTTGCTCGGAATGGCGGAGGCGGCCGAACGGGCGGCTGCATGAGCGTCATCCCCTGCGAGCAGAACAGCGATCTGCGCGCGCAAATCGAGCGGTTCGCGGAGGTCTTGAAGACCGAGGCGCACCGGCTCGGCGATCATGGCCTGGATGAACGCGACTTCTACAATTCGGGCCTCTTCCGGGGCGCGGTCGAGCGGGTGAGGGGGCAGTTCTCCGCGACGATGCGCGCCAAGCGCGAGTTCGTTCAGCACGTCCTGAACCACATGGAGGATGAAGGCTTCATTGCAGGATGGGACCTGACGGAGGATTCCAGTCGCAACGACTATGCCGTCCGGCTCCCAAGCGGACGCAGGGCCGTCATTGACCTGAAAGGCTGCCTGGACGGCAACAACACCAACATATTCGAGCGCCCGGCCGATGCCGATGAGTTCGTGATCTGGAGCATCTGCACCAATCTTGGCGCCGATCCACGGCGCAATGCCTGGTCGGGGATCCACACTCGCCTCAGCGCCGAGGTCATCTCACGCAATCAGCGGGTGGATGGTCTGATCGTCTGGGATATGGTGTGCGGCACGATCGGGCGCCCATGCCCCAAGGTGGCCGGCGAGGACGGATCGAGGCTCACCGACATTGGCCCTTTTCGGGTTCCACCCGCCTGCATTTATCTGTTTCCCAGCACCGTGCCGTCCCTCGCCAGCCCCTCCGTCTCAGCCCAGCCAATCGCTGCTGTTGAGCTGCTTTCGGCCTTCCACCGCTGCTTCAAAGGATACGACGCCGAACTGAATCACGTCGATTTCGAAGTGATGCAAGCCGGGGCTGACCTGATGCGGCGCACCACGGTCCGGCGCGCCGGCGCCGTCCAGAAGGTATCGGACATGGCGGCTATCCGCCGGGTCTAATCACCAAGAAAACCGGTCAGGCGGCGGGATAGCTCGTCGGCATTCCGCATCTCGCATTCCCATATCACCAAGGCTCGCCAGCCTTGGCTTTCAAGGCGCTGCCGCGCTTCCCGGTCCCGTTCGACATTCCTCGCCAGCTTGGAATGCCAATAGCTGGCGTTGCTCGCCGGCCGCCGCGCGCCGCGCGGGCAATCGTGCTGATGCCAGAAACATCCATGCACGAAGATCACCGCTCGCCGGGCCGGAAACACGAGGTCCGGGCTGCCGGGCAGGTCGCGTCGGTGCAGGCGAAAGCGATAACCGAGCCGATGCGCCAATCGACGCACCACCATTTCCGGACGGGTATCCTTTCCCCGCACTTGGCGCATGCGCTCCGATCGAGCCGCTGGGGTCAGCGTATCAGTCAACTGCTTGGCGAGCGCGGTGCTCGCGCAATACACGCTGCACGGTGGAGCGGGATACGCGGAAGAGGCTGGCGAGCTGGGCAGGGGAGCCCTGGCCGGATTCCGCCTTGGCGATGATCTCGGCGCGCTGCTGGCCGGTAAGGCTCGGCCGGCGTCCAAGATGCCGGCCGGCTTTGCGCGCGTGCGCCAGTCCGTTCATGGTTCGCTCGCGGATCATGGCGCGCTCGAACTCGGCGAACGCGCCAAGCATCTGCGTCATCAGCCGGCCGGGAGCGGTCGTCGTGTCGATCGCCTCAGTCAGCGACCGGAAGCCGGCGCCGGCTGTCGTGATGGCCTCTAAGGTGAACAGGAGGTCACGAAGCGAGCGGGAGAGACGGTCGAGCTTCCACACCACCAGCACGTCGCCAGGATTCAATGCGCCGATCGCGCGCGCCAGCTCGCGCCGATCGGCTTGGCCGCCCGACGCTTCCTCCTGGTAGATCGTCGCGCAGCCCGCATCGGTCAGCGCGCGAAGCTGCGGGTCGAGGTCCTGGTGATCGCCACGCGACACGCGGGCATAGCCGATTTCCATGCTCCCGTTCTGACACAGGGTTCTGACACCTGCAAACCGTTGGAAATGCTGGGTGTAAACGCTCGCGCTAAGTGGCGGCATTCTGATCGCGCTATTTGTCGGCGAGCGTCGCTACGCGGCTACCGGCTTGGTCTCGGCCGATCGCACATAGGCGTAGAGTGTTGGCTTGGAGATGCCGAGCATCGAGCAAATCTTGGCGATCGGCATCGTGTTCTCGTGGTAGAGCCTGAAGGCCAGGTCGCGCTTGTCCTTGCCGAGTGCGGCCGGCCGGCCACCCTTCTTGCCGCGAGCGCGGGCTGCGGTGAGACCGGCCTGGGTCCGCTCGCGGATCAGGTTGCGCTCGAACTCCGCCAATGCCCCGAACAGGTGGAAGGTAAGCTTGCCCGACGTGGTGGTCGTGTCGATCGCCTCGTGCAGGCTCAGCAGCCCGACCTTTTCCTCGTCGAGGTAGGTCATCCATCCGATCAGATCACGGAGCGAGCGGCCGAGCCTGTCGAGGCGCCAGACCACCAGTGTGTCGCCGGCGCGAAGCAGCTCCTTCACCTTTTCCAATCCAGGGCGAGCGGCAGTCGCCCCGGAGGCCTTGTCGGTGATGACCTTCTCGCAGCCGGCAGCCTTCAGCGCATCACGCTGGAGGTCCAGGTTCTGCTCGGCGGTCGATACGCGGGCGTAACCGATTTTCATGCGTAGGGCCGGTGGCGCCCCGATCGGGCGCGGTTTGGGAAGAAAGTCGTCATCGGCAGGTCTATGTTGCCCTAGTTTTCTTTACCGGGTAGATTTACGTCGAACAGGCCGGTTTGGCAACGCGAGCGGACTCGCATGGCGATGGGCAGGCAAATCTCCGTTTTCCTTACCTGCGACACGGACCGTCGGCGGTGACGCATCCGGCGCTTGTCCCGCCGCTGGCGATCGAGCGCTACCGCGTCCTTGAACCGCACCTCGCCGATGGCATCCCGCTCGCGGACCTCGCCCGCACCGGCACGCTGAGCGAGCGGACGTTGCAGCGCTGGCTCGGGCGCTACCGTGCCGAAGGACTTGCCGGTCTCGCGCGTCTGCCGCGCAACGATCGGGGCAGGCTGCACCTGCCGGAACATCTGGTCGAACTGACCCGCACTCTCGCCACCAAGCGCCCGCGACCCCCGGTCGCCGCCATTCACCGAAAGGTGCAGGAACTCGCCATCGCGCATGGACACCGAACCCCCAGCTATGCGGCCGTCGCGCGTGTCGTCAGGGCGATACCGGCAAGCCAGATCGCCGCAGCCTCCGATCCGGCCGTCTACCGCGACCAGCACGAGCTAGTGCATCGGCGCGAAGCCGCGACCTCGAACGAGATGTGGCAGGCCGATCATACCGTTCTCGACATTCTCGTGCTCGATGATGCCGGAACCCCGGTGCGTCCTTGGCTGACCGTCATCGTTGACGATCACAGCCGAGCCATCGCCGGTTACTTCCTCAGCCTCGATGCCCCCAGTGCCCTCAACACGGCGCTCGCCTTGCGGCAGGCGATCTGGCGCAAGCCCAATCCCGAATGGATCGTCAGCGGCATTCCCGAACAGCTTTACGTCGACAACGGCTCGGATTTCATCTCCGAGCATATCGAGCAGGCGTGCATCGCCCTCAAAATCCGCCTCATCCATTCGCTGCCGGGGCGTCCTCGCGGGCGCGGCAAGATCGAGCGGCTGTTCCGCACCATCAACGACATGTTCCTGCCCGACCTGCCCGGCCACCTGATCGCGGGCAAGCCGCTGTCGGCGCCAGTGCTCACGCTCGACGAGCTGCGCGCCCGCTTCGAGGCGTTCGTGTGCGGCGTCTATCATCGTCGCCCGCATGGCAGCACCGGCGAACCGCCGATCACGCGCTGGCAGAAGGGCGGGTTCCTGCCCGCAATGCCCGACAGCCTTGAACAGCTCGACATGCTGCTCGTGCACGTGCCCAAGCCCCGTAAAGTGCTGCGCGACGGCATCCGTCTGATGGGCAGGCGCTATGTCGAACCCACGCTCGCGGCCTTCGTCGGCGAGCAGGTCGAGGCGGTCTATGACCCCCGCGACCTGACCGAGATCCACGTCTACCACCAGGGCCGGTTCGTCTGCCGTGCGCTCAGCTCCGAGCACGCTGGGCACCCGTCGTTGCGCGCGATCCAGCGCGCCCGGCGCGGCGCGAAGGAGCGCGACAAGCAGGTGCCTGCCCCCACGGAGACCTTCGATGGCGACCAAGAGGATACGGCTTCCCGGCCCACCACCTACCGAGGGCTCCGGCTCTACGCCGCTGACGATTGAGTTCCTGGTCGAGCAGCCGTTCCTGGCGACCCGCGAACATGCCCGGTTCGTCGAGTTTGCCGAAGCCTGCGCGCACTACCGCTATATCGGCGTGTGTCATGGCCGGCCGGGCGTCGGAAAGACGCGATCGGCGCGCGAGTTTTCCAGCTTCCCCGACCTGGGGGAATATGCCGCGCTCCGTCCCATTGGAGGGCATAGCGTGGATGGTACGCTAAACAACGCTAAGGGCGAACAATCAGCGAACGCTTAGGCGGCGCGGCTATCCGGCGGCAGATTGAGGGCCTTGCGGCCAGCGGAAGCGGCTGCTCGATCCCA
>NZ_QQWW01000022.1:0-29423 GCF_003950435.1 Sphingomonas sp. ABOLG | reverse complement strand
GAAAAAGCCAAAAGCCTGCGCGGAGATACCACCCGCCTCCGCCAGCCGTGACCGCGCATGATTGACAGTCCCGCCCCGTCACCTGTTATCGCGTTCTCATGGCGAACAACGGACACAGCGGACGGTCGGACAATCCTGCGGTTTATGGCCTGACGGTGCAGCAGCGCCGGCTGCTGCCCCAATTCGCCGCGCTCAAGGCGTTTGAGGCGATCGGCACCTGCGGCGGCATCCGCCGCGCGGCGGAGGCGCTGTCGGTCGATCACGCCGCGGTCAGCCGCCACCTGCGCGCGCTGGAGGAATGGGCCGGCGTCCCGCTGTTCGATCGCGCGTCGGGCGTCGCGGGGCAACTGACCCCGCATGGCGCCCGGTTCCACCGCACCATTGCGCGCAGCCTCGCTGAAATCTCCGCCGCCGCGCTCGATTTCATGCCGCAGCAGGATGACCGCAATCTCGTCCTGTGGTGCGCCCCTGGCCTTGCCTCCGAATGGCTGACCGGCCGCATCGGCAATTTCTCCGCCGCCTTTCCCGATATCCAACTCGAACTGCAGCCGATCGAGATCACGCCCGGCGCGGTGGGCCATGATGTCGATGCGTACATCCATTACGTCATCGACGCGCAGAAGGCCGATCTCGACCCCGATTTCCGTACCCAGGAACTGGCCCGCCCGCGGATCCTGGCGGTGGCCAGCCCCTCCTTCGTCGCGGACCTCCCGCCGGTCGCAACCCCCGCCGATCTCCTCAACCTGCCGCTGCTGCACGAGGCCAATTTCGACCAGTGGCGCCGCTGGTTCGAAAGCCATGGCGTCGCGGGGGCGGAAAATCTCGGCGGCCCGCGCTACTGGCAGGGCCACCTGACGCTCGCCGCGGCCCGGCGCGGGCAGGGGCTGGCGCTCGCCAACACGCTGCTGGTGGCCGACAGCATCCGCCGCGGCGAGCTGGTCGAGGTGGGGGATTTCGCGCCCGTTCACCTCGGCTCCTACATGCTCACCACGCGCCGCACGCGCTGGCGCGGCCTTGCGCTCACCGATTTCCGCCGCTGGATCGAACGCGCGATCGTCGCCCCCGACTGAGCCGGCTTGGTGACCGCCGGTCACCGTTCCAACCAGCGTAATCAACTTGCCGCCCGGCCGCCGGATCGCAGACTTGCCACCCGGAAGCTGGAGGAGATGACGGTGAGCAATGTTGACCTGTTGAGCCGTCGATCGGCCGCGGTTCCCGCTGGTGTGGCGACCGGGCTTCCGCTCTTCGTCAGCCGCGCGGAAAATGCCGAGATCTGGGACGAGGACGGTCGCCGCTACGTCGATTTCGCGGGCGGCATCGCGGTGCTGAACGTCGGCCATCGCCACCCGCGCGTCATGGCCGCGGTGCGCGAACAGCTCGACGCATATACCCATGTCGCCTTCCAGGTGACGGCATACCGCCCCTATGTCGAACTGGCCGAGCGGCTGAACGCGCTGGCGCCCTTCTCGGGGGAGGCGCGCACGCTGCTGCTGACCACCGGCGCCGAGGCGGTGGAGAATGCGGTGAAGATCGCCCGCGCCGCAACCGGGCGGCAGGGCGTCATCGCCTTCACCGGCGGCTTCCACGGCCGTACCGCGCTGACCATGGCGCTGACCGGCAAGGTCGCGCCGTACAAGCGTGGCTTCGGGATGCCGACGCCGGGGGTCTACCACCTGCCGTTCCCGGTGCCGCACCAGGGTGTGGAGGTGGCGGATACGCTGCGCGCGCTGAACTATCTCTTCGCGGCGGATCTCTCGCCCGAGGATGTCGCGGCGATCATCATCGAGCCGGTGCAGGGGGAGGGGGGCTTCCACGCCGCGCCGACGGAATTGCTGCAGGAGCTTCGCCGCCTGTGCGATGCGCACGGCATCCTCCTGATCGCCGATGAGGTGCAGACCGGCTTCGCGCGCACCGGCCGCATGTTCGGCATCGAGCATAGCGGCGTCGAGCCCGACCTGATGACCGTGGCCAAGTCGATGGCCGGTGGCCTGCCGCTGTCGGGCGTCATCGGCCGCGCCGCGATCATGGACCGGGTCGAGCCGGGCGGTCTGGGTGGCACCTATGGCGGCTCACCGATTGCCTGCGCCGCTGCCCTCGCGGTGCTCGACGTGATCGCGGAAGAGGGGCTGCTCGACCGCGCCGACGCGATCGGGCGGCGTGCCAAGGACCGGCTGACCGCGATGAGCGCGCGAAGCGATCTGCTGCCGATCGGCAATATCCGCGGGCTGGGCGCGATGATCGCCTTCGACATCATGGAGCAGCGCGGCGGCAGCGCGGTCGCCGTCAACGGCGCCAAGGCGGTGACGATGCGCGCCGCGGATGAAGGGCTGATCCTGCTCGCCTGCGGGACCAGCGGGGAAACGATCCGGATCCTCGTGCCGCTGACCGCGTCCGACGCGGTGCTGGATGAGGGGCTGGCCGCGATCGAGCGGGCGCTGGCGGCATGACCGCGCTCACCCTGGGCAACGCCGCGCTGCTGCGCACCGGCGCCTATATCGACGGCCGATGGGATGATGCGGGCAGTGGCACTTTCGATGTCCACAATCCCGCCACCGGCGCGCTGGTAGGCTCGGTCGCGCGGCATGGCGCTGCGGCCGCCAGCCGCGCGGTCGAAGCGGCCACCACGGCACAGGTCGCCTGGGCGGCGCGTTCCGCCGGCGACCGCGCGGTGATCCTTCGCCGCTGGCACGATCTCATGCTGGCCAATGCCGATGATCTCGCCCGGCTGATGACGGCCGAACAGGGCAAGCCGCTGGCCGAGGCGCGCGGCGAGATCGCCTATGCCGCCTCGTTCCTGTTGTGGTTCGCCGAGGAAGCGCGGCGCGTCTATGGCATGGTCATCCCCGGCAACACGCCCACCCGGCGCCTGACGGTGATCCGCCAGCCGGTCGGCGTGGTGGCGGCGATCACACCGTGGAATTTCCCCGCCGCGATGATCACGCGCAAGGTCGCGCCCGCACTGGCGGTTGGTTGTGCCGTGGTGCTGAAGCCGTCGGAGCTGACCCCGCTCTCCGCGCTGGCGCTCGCCGCGCTGGCGGAGGAGGCGGGCGTACCGGCCGGTGTCTTCAACGTGGTGGCGGGCGACGCCGAAGCGATCGGCGACGTCCTCACCCGCGATCCTCGCGTCCGCAAGTTCAGCTTCACCGGCTCGACCGCGGTGGGCAAGATGCTGGCCGCGCGCTGCATGGAGACGGTGAAGCGCGTGTCGCTGGAACTCGGCGGCAATGCGCCCTTCATCGTGTTCGACGATGCCGATGTGGAGGCCGCGGCCGACGGCGCGATGGCGTCCAAGTTCCGCAACACCGGCCAGACCTGCGTCTGCGCGAACCGCTTCCTGGTACAGGACGGCATTTACGACGCCTTTGCCGAGGCGCTGGCGCGGCGCGTGTTCGCGCTGCGGGCCGGCGATGGCCTTGCCGGCGTCACCGACCAGGGGCCACTGATCAACCAGGCGGCGGTCGAAAAGGTCGTGCGGCATCGCGATGACGCGCTGGCCCGCGGCGCGCGCGTGCTTGCCGAGGGGCAGGTCGCTGCCGGCGGGGGCGACGGAAACTTCATTCCCGCGACGCTGCTGGGTGATGTTCCCGCCGACGCGCTGCTGACGCGCGAGGAGACGTTCGGGCCGCTCGCAGGCTTGACCCGCTTTGCGCGGGAAGCTGATGCGATCCGAATGGCCAATGATACGCCCGCCGGCCTTGCCGCCTATCTCTACACCGCCGATGGCGCGCGCGCGACGCGCGTCGGCGAGCGGCTGGAATATGGCATGGTTGGCCTCAACACCGGGATCATCTCGACCGAGGTGGCGCCGTTCGGCGGGGTCAAGGAATCCGGCTTCGGCCGCGAGGGGTCGGTGTTCGGCATCGACGATTACGTGTCGATCAAGCTGCTCGCGGCGGAGATCGCATGTAATGAATGAGCCGCTCGGCCTGCGTCGCCGGGATCTGCTTGCCGTGCCTGCCGCGGCGATGGTTCTGGCGGGCTGCCGCGTTCGCGATCGCGACCCCTCCACATTGGTGGTGGGATCGTCGCCGACCGGGGTGCCGTTCAGCTTTGTCGACCCGTGGAGCAATGAGCTGACGGGGTCGATGGTCGACACCGCGACCGCGGTGGTCAAGGCGGCGGGGCTGGGGGTGGAAACCGCGATCACGCCCTTTTCGGCGCTGATCCCCTCGCTGGTCGCACGCAAGATCGACGTGATCGCCGCCGCGCGGCTGCGCACCCCGGAGCGTGAGCGGATCGTGGCGTTCAGCCAGCCGGTCTATCGCTACACCGGCGCGCTGATCGTTCGCGGCGACGATCGCCGTTCGCTGCGCTCGCTGGATCAGATCGGCACCCTGCGCACCGGCGCGCAGGTCGGGTCGCGCTTCGTCGATCAGCTGGAGGCGGCGGGCGCCAGCAACGTTGCGACCTATGAATCGCTCGCCGACATCCTGCGCGATCTCGAAAACGGCCGGATCGACGTCGGCTATGGCGACGAACCGATCGTCCGGTACCAATTGCGCGTCGGCAGCCGGCGAAATGTCCGGCTCATCGAGGAATTCCGTGCGCCGGCGCGGGAGGAACTGTGCCTGGTGATGCGGCGCGACGATCCGCGCCTGCCGGCACTGAACGATGCGATCGCGCGGCTGGTCGATACGCGGATACCGGCCATCAACAGCAGATGGGGGCTTTCGAGCGCGGCATGAACGAGTTTCTGACAGATGCCATCTCGTTCCTTCCCGTGCTGGCGCGCGGGCTGTGGACGACCGTCCTGCTGACGCTGTGCGCGCTGGCGGTCAGCTTCGCGCTGGGCATGGTCTGGGCGCTGATGGGCATGTCCCGCCACGCCTCGCTCCGCGCGGCCAACGCCGTGATCGTCAACACGGTGCGCGGTATTCCGATCATCGTGCAATTGTTCTTCGTCTATTTCGTGCTGCCGGAATGGGGCATCGATTTCTCGCCCTTCTGGGCCGGTGTGATCGGGCTGGGGATCGCTTATTCGGTCTATCAGGCGGAAAACCTGCGCGGCGGGTTCGAGGCGGTGGATCCGCAGCTGATCGAGGCGGGCACGTCGCTTGGCATGGGGCGCGGCCTCATCATGCGCCGCATTGTCATGCCGCTGGGGCTGCGCACCGCCCTGCCATCATTCGGTAACACGACGGTGATGCTGCTCAAGGATTCCTCGATCGCTTCCACCATCACGGTCGCGGAGCTGACCCGGTCGGGCCAGTTGCTTGCCATCGCGACTTTCAAGAACGGGACCGTCTATGTCCTGATCGCGCTCCTCTACCTCGCGGCGAGCATTCCGCTCGCGATGGCTGTGCGCGCGCTCGAGAAAAAGGCTGCATGGCGATGATCACGCTTTCCGGGGTCACCAAGTCGTTCGGCGATCGCCCGATCCTGCGCGGCGTCGATTTCGCGATCGCGGCGGGCGAGGTGGCGTGCCTGATCGGGCCGTCCGGTTCGGGCAAGTCGACCATCCTTCGCACCATCAACGGGCTGGAACGGCACGACGGCGGCATCGTGACGGTGAACGGCCTGCTCCTGTCCGACCGCACCCTCCCGCAGATCCGCCGTCAGCTTTCCATGGTGTTTCAGCGGTTCAACCTGTTCCCCCACCGCACGGTGCTGGAAAATGTCATGGAAGGGCCGGTGCAGGTCCTGCGTGAGCCGGTGGCGGAGGTGCGCGAGCGCGCGCTGGCGCTGCTCGACCGGGTCGGCATGGCCGAACGCGCGGCGGCTTATCCGTCGCAGCTGTCGGGCGGTCAGCAGCAGCGTGTCGGCATTGCCCGTGCGCTCGCCATGCGCCCCCAAGCGATCCTGCTCGATGAGCCGACCTCCGCGCTCGACCCGGAGCGCGTGGGCGAGGTGCTGTCGGTGATCCGCGCGCTCGCCAGCGAGGGGATGACGATGGTGGTGGTGACTCACGAGATCGCCTTTGCCCGCGAAGTGGCCGACCGTGCGCTGTTCATCGACGGCGGGGTGATCGTCGAGGACGGGCCGGCACGGCAGGTTCTCACCGCGCCGACGATGGAGCGCACCCGCCAGTTCCTCGACCGGGTCCTGCAACCCACGTGAAGTGGTGATTTATCTGCACCGGGGGTGAGGCTGATCTCAACTCTTACCCCCGGCACGATTGTCTCATGCCCAAGCGAACAAGATTGCGAGGGTGTCGATCGAAATGTCTGCCACAACATTCAATGTCACCGAATTGTTCGCCGGCGCGCCGGAGCCGAAGGACGTGCCCGTGCCGCTCGGCACCCCCATCTCGCAGGTCCGCTCGATCGCGCTGCCATCCTCCTCCCGGCCCACGACGCGGCTTGGCGTGTGGGAATGCACGCCGGGCCGCTGGGTCCGCCAGGTCGTGCAGGCGGAATTCTGCCATTTTCTCAGCGGCCATGCGGTGTTCACCCCGGAAGGGGGCGGGGACCCGATCACCTTGCGCGCCGGTGACGTCGCGCACTTTCCCGCCAACAGCCGCGGGCATTGGGACATTGTCGAAACCAGCCGCAAGGTCTTCATGGTCTTCGACGAAGAGCAGGCGTCGTGAGCGGGCCGGCCGCTGCGCCGGGCCCGATCCCGAACGATTTCTGGCTCGGCACGTCCGGTGACGATCTGACACCGCGCGCGCCGCTGAAGGGCGACATCAACGTCGACGTCGCGATCCTGGGCGGTGGCTTTTCGGGATTGTGGACCGCCTATCACCTGTTGAAGCGCGATCCCTCGCTGGAGATCGCGATCGTCGAGCGGTCGATCTGCGGTTACGGCGCCTCGGGCCGCAATGGCGGCTGGTGCTCGCCGCGTTTCCCGGTCGATCCCGGCGCGCTGATCCGCCGCTTCGGCCCCGCCATGGCGCGCAACACCATCCTCGCGCAGCAGGCGGTGGTGAAGGAGATCGGCGCCACCCTGCTCGAAGAGGGCATCGACGCACATTTCCGCGAGACGGGCCTCCTCAGCCTGGCGCGCAGCGAGGGGCAGATGGCCGGCCTGCGCCGGACGCTTGCCACCTATCAGTCATTGGGGCTCGACCGCGACAACCGGGTGATCGACGCGGCCGAGGCGCATGAGCGCGTTCATGCGACGCACTTGTTCGGCGCGCTGGAAACGGCCGCCGGTGCCAACGTGCATCCCGGCCGCCTCGTGCGCGGGCTCGCGCGCCTCGTCGAGCGGATGGGCGCGGTCATTTACGAGGATACGACCGCGCTGTCGGTCAACGCCGCGCCGCAGTCCGGCATCACCACCACGGGCGGGACCGTCGTCGCGCGCCGTGCCGTGGTCACGGCGGCGGAGGCCTATCTGGCGCAGGTGCCGGGATATCGCCGCACGCTGCTGCCCATGTCGTCGATGATCGTGCTGACCGAGCCGCTCAGCGATGCGCAATGGCAGGCGGTTGGCTGGGCGGGGGGCGAGAGCCTCAGTTCGCAGGTCCACACCAAGAACTATCTCACCCGCACGGCGGACGGCCGCATCCTGTTCGGCAGCCGCGGCGCGCGTTATCTGTTCGGATCGGCGCTCTCGGAAAGCGCGATCACCGACGAGGCGACGTTTAAATCGATGCGCCGCAACGTCCACGAATGGTGGCCGCAGCTCGGCGAAGTCGAATTCACCCATCAATGGGGCGGCTTCCTGGGCGTGCCGCGCGACTGGCTGCCGACCGTCCATTTCGACCAGAGCACGCGGATCGCGTCGCTCCACGGCTATACCGGGCGCGGCGTCTCGACCAGCGCGCTCGCCGCGCGGCTGCTCGCCGGGCTGATCGGCGGATGGAGCACGGGGCTGGAGGAACTGCCCTTCCACCGCCGCCGCACGCCCAAATGGGAGATCGAGCCGTTCCGCTGGGTCGGTGTGCGCTATGTCCAGAATGCGTTCGAGCGGATCGACGCCGCCGAGCGAGACGAGCGCCGGCCCCCGCTGGATACGCCGCTGGCCGAATATCTCGGCGATCAATGAATAATACTGGCGCCGCCTGCCGCTCCTGACCGGGGAGCGGGGGCGGCGCAGGGGCGGGGGCAGGGGCAGGCGGGAACGCCGCGCGGCAGGTTCCACCGCGCAGCACGCCTTCCCGGATCCAGCACAGAAACAAAAAAAGCAGCGGGCAGCATCACGCCGCCCGCTGCCCTGATCGTGGCCCTAGCCCGCTTTACGGCCGCTCGTAGGCGACCTTGCCGTCCACCACCGTCATCGCGACGGGGATGGTGCTGAGCTTCGCCGACGGCGTGGTCAGCGGGTCCTGCTCCAGCACCACCAGATCGGCGAGCTTGCCAACTTCGATGCTGCCAAGGCTCTTTTCCATGAAATTGGCGCGGGCCGACCAGATGGTGAACATCTTGATCGCTTCCATCACCGATATCGCCTGATCCTTCTGGACGATGCGGCCGAACTTGGTGTCGCGATGCACCGCGCGCTGGATCGAGAACATCGGGTTGGTGGCGAAATTCTGCGTGCCCACCGTGTCGACGCCGCCGGGTGGCTGCAGCCCGCGGTCGATCAGGTCGCGCAGCGGGAAGAATTTGACGCCCGGTTCCTTGATGTTGACGTCGGTCAGCCGCCACAGGAACGCGATCTGCGGCGAGGGGATGACGCCCAGTTCGCTCAGCCGCTCCAGCCGCTTTTCGGTACGCGCCGGGTCAAGCTTCAGGAAGTGCCCGAAATGCTCGATCCGGTCGCGCACATCGGGTTTGGGCGACAGGCGGTTGGCATTCTCGAACGCGTCGAGCACCATGTCCTGCGCCCGGTCGCCATTGGCGTGGATCTGCACCTGCCACCCCCGCTCGCGCGCGGTGAGGATGATCTTGTTGATCGTCGGCTGGTCCATGCTGGTACCGCCCATGTTGTTGGGCACCCAGGTGGTGCCCGAACCCTTCCACGCCGGCTCATAGGTCGCGGCGGTGGTGCCCCATACGCCGTCCATGAACATCTTCAGCGCGCCGACGCGCAGCATGTCGTCGCCCAGCCCGGTGAAGACGCCGGATTCCAGGAACTGCTCGGCCATGGTCACACTGCGCGCGAGATAGTTCATCCGCACGCGGGTCGGCAGGCGACCCTCGTTGCGCAGCTCCATCATCGCGCGATAGGCCTGCGGCGGCGACAGATCGGATACCGTCGTCACGCCCTTCTTCAGATAGAAATCGTCCAGGACCGCGCGGACGCCTTCCTTCATCTGGGCGTAGGTGAATTCGCTTCTGGGCCAGGTCACCGGCGCATCGCGGATGATCGCGACTTCGCCATCGCGCGTCCGCTCATAGCGGCCGGGCGAGCCGGCGGGGGGATCGGGGAAATCCTTGCCCATCCCCAGGATCACCGCCGCGCGATGATTGATGATCGTGTCGTGGGCGCTCCAGTCCAGCCGCACCGGATTGTCGGGGAATGCCGCGTCGAGCTGTGCGCGCGTCGGCATCACCTGATTATAGGTGCCCTGGCCGATCAGCCACGCGCCCGCCGGCTTCGTCTTGGCCGCCGCGCGCAGCGTGTCGATGATCGCATTGGCGTCGCGCAGCGGCGGCACCTGGATGTTGATGTGATTGGCCTCGACATTGGCCATGCCGGCGACGTGCGAATGCGCGTCGATGAAGCCGGGCAGCAGCGTGCGCCCCTTCAGGTCGATGATGCGCGTTTGCGGCCCGCGCCATTCCGCCACGTCACCAACGGCGACGATCCGGTTGCCGCGCACCGCGACGCTGTCGGTGATGCGATCGGCACTGTCGACCGTCACCACCTTGCCACCGGTGAAGATCAGGTCGGCGTAGCTTTCGACGGCAGGGGCGGGCGCCGGGGCAGAAGCAGGCGCCGCCTGCGCCTGTGCCCCGGCGACGCCGGGGATCAGGGCCGTGGTCGCCAACAATGCGGCAGAAATCCATCGAATGTCCGGCATCGTCAGCGACCCTTTTCCTTTCCCGGTGGTGATCAATAGCGGCCGATCAGCTGCAACCCGATCGTGCGGGGGCGCAGGGTGGAACCACGCCACAGCGGGCCGCGCGCATAGATCGGCGTGTTGGCGATATAGCCGACGTTGTTCAGGATATTCTCGCCATAGATCTGCAGGCTGACCGGGCCCAGCGTCACGCCGGCACGCGCGTCCAGCGACTGCGCCTCGGTCGGCAGTACGCGCGTCGGATCATAGGTGGTCGACGTCGGCACCTGCCACAGGAACGTGCCGCGGTTCACCGAGCGATAATTGTACTGGAAGCGGATGAACGGATCGAGATCGCTGTTCGTCGGCAGGTGATATTCCGCGTTCAGATTGATCGTCCACGGCGTCGCGCCCAGCTGCTGCCCGCCGACGACGATCGGCGCGGTGCCGATCTGGATCGTCTCGTCATAGGTCGCATCGGTGTAACCGACCGCGGCACCGATCGTCAGGTTGCTATCCGGCCGCATCGTGATGCTGGCGTCGAAGCCCTTGGACGTCGCCGCTGCGGTGTTGGCCACCAGGCTGAACGCGCATTGCAGGCGCAGCTGCTGCTGGATGTTGTTCCACTTGGTATAATAAGCGCTGATCTCATATTGCAGCGACCCGCCGAGCAGCCGGTTCTTGGTACCGATCTCATAGCTGTCGGTACGGTCGGACTGGTAGGTGTTGGCATTGTCGATGCCCAGCGCGTCGGCCTCGGTCCGGCACACATCGGGCAGCGTCTTGTTCACGCCGCCGGTGCGATAGCCGCGGGCGAACGAGGCATAATAAAGCGCGTTGCGCGTCGCCTGGAACGACAGGCCGACCTTGGGGAGGAAGGGGTTTTCGCGCAGGCGGCCCGCCGCGGTGGAGATGCCGCCGACATAGGACACGCCGCGCTCGACCACGTCGAAGTCCAGCGTGTCGCGCGAATAGCGTGCGCCCAGGTTCAGCGTCAGCCGGTCGACGACCTTCACGTCGACATTGGCGAACGCCGCGATGCTTTCCTCGATCGTTTCCTCATTGCCGTAATAGCGCGCATTGCCGTTGACCAGCGGCGGCACGCCGGCGGCCTGCGGGGTGCGGCCATAACGCACGAAATACAGGTCGTTGAAGTGCGGCTGGTAGATCGGCAGGTCGGACTTCACCGAACCGCGCGAATAATAGCCACCGACCGTCCACTTGATCGGCGAATCCGTGTCGCCGCCCGACAGCCGGACT
Organism: Sphingomonas sp. ABOLG; assembly: GCF_003950435.1. Taxonomy (NCBI): domain Bacteria; kingdom Pseudomonadati; phylum Pseudomonadota; class Alphaproteobacteria; order Sphingomonadales; family Sphingomonadaceae; genus Sphingomonas; species Sphingomonas sp. ABOLG. Next base: position 18,334 of record NZ_QQWW01000022.1, on the reverse strand, counting down.
TCCTGCGTGAACACCTTCTGGTAGATGTTCGGGTTCTGCCAGGTGATCGACTTGTCGAAGCCGGGCGTGATCGGGAACAGGTACGCGTTGCCGAACGTCACACGGTCGTTGACGTTGGTCGCGTCGTTGATGTCCTCGACATGGCGGTCGAAATAGGACGTGACCGAATTGATCGAGATGGCGCCCGCGTCATAGCCGATCTTCAGCGACGGCAGGTAGAAACGGTCGCGGCTCGGCTGGCGGATCGGGGAATAGTTCAGGTGCTTGCCAGCGCCCGGATCGGACACGCCATTGGGGCAGGGCACGGTGTCGGGGCTGATCGGCGAGCCGGTGGTCGCCGGGCAACGCGTCCACAGGTCGCCGCGGTCGTTGAACTTCAGGTCCTGGTAATAGATGCTCGGCGCGATCGTCAGGCCGGCGGCCGGCTCCCACAGCATCGCGGCGCGCAGCACCGTCGTGTCGCTGAAATTGGCATTCTCTTCGCGGTCGTTCGCATCCTGCCAGCTCTGCCGGTCGATCCAGCCGCCATCTCGGCGGTGATAGGCGCTGAGGCGCAGGCCAAGCGTCCCCTCGATGATCGGCAGGCCGACCGCGACGCCGGCCTCATAGCCGATGCCGCCATCCTTGGTGCTGTTGACCGCCGCACGCGAATAGACGCTCGACTGCGTCAGGCTCGGCGTCGGCGTGATGAAGCGCACCGCGCCGCCCTGCGAGCTGGCGCCGAACAGCGTGCCCTGCGGCCCGCGCAGCACTTCGACGCGCTCCAGGTCGAACAGGAACGGGATGGTCGTGCCATTGTAGTTGAGCGACGAGTTGCGCGCCATGATCGGCGTGTCGTCGATATAGACGGCGGAGGTGGCGGCGCCGGCGGTGGAATCGATGCCGCGGATCGATACGCGGGTCTGCCCGCCGCTGCCGGTGCTGCCGCGCGCGATGTCGATGCCCGGCGTCTGGTTCACCACGTCGCGAATGTCGCGGATGCCGCGCTGGTCCAGGCTTTCCTGGCTGAACGCGGTGATGGAGATCGGCACCTTGGTGACGGACTCGGACCGCTTCGTCGCGGTGACGACGATGTCGCCATCGTCAACGGCGGCTTGCTCGATCGTGGCGGATGCGTCCTGCGCTGCGGCTGGGGCAGCGACGACCGCCAGCAGCAAGGCGAGCGCGGAAACCCCGTTCAAATGGCTTTTCGTACCCGTGCGCATGGCGATCCTTTACTCCCATTAAGTGTCGCCCGGCTACACGTCTGCACCTTGTCCACGCAGGCGAGGTCCGGGCCTGTCCTGCCTTGGCAACTGCCAATCCCGCCAGGGGGCGGGAAGGTGCGAAAGTGCGACCTTCTGGTGACCTAACGGCACCACATGTGGCGGCGAAGCGGCTTTACGCTTGCGCATCCGCGACGGGCAGGTGACGCGCAACTGCCCGGCCGAACGCAGTCAGAAACCGCAGTCAGAACATGAGGGCAAAGCGATGACGGTCATCCCGCACTTTATCGGCGGACGCCGCTGGGAAGGAACCAGCGGGCGTCTTGCTCCGGTGTTTAATCCCGCCACCGGCGACATCTCGGGTGAGGTCGCGCTGGGCGGGGCCGACGACGTGCGCCGGGCGATCGAGGCGGCGAAGGCTGCTGCCCCCGCATGGGCGGCGACCACGCCGCTGAAGCGGGCGCGGGTCCTCAACCGTTTCCTGCGCCTGCTCGAGGACAATATCGACAGCCTCGCCGCGGCGATCACGGCCGAACATGGCAAGATCCTGTCCGACGCGCGCGGCGAGGTGCAGCGCGGCCTGGAGGTGGTGGAATTCGCCACCGCCGCCCCGCATCTGCTGAAGGGCGAGATCACCGAGAATGTCGCGGGCGGCGTGGACAGCTACGCGACGCGCCAGCCGCTCGGCATCGTCGCCGGCATCACGCCGTTCAACTTCCCGGCGATGGTGCCGATGTGGATGTTCCCCGTCGCGCTGGCGGCGGGCAATTGCTTCATCCTGAAGCCGTCGGAGCGCGTGCCCTCCGCCGCGCTGATCCTCGCGGAGCTGCTGAGCGAGGCGGGGCTGCCAGACGGGGTGTTCTCGATCGTCAATGGCGATCATGTCGCGGTCGACGCTCTGCTTGAGGCGCCGGAGATCAAGGCGATCAGCTTCGTCGGCTCCACCCCGGTCGCGCGGTACGTCTATGAGACCGCCACACGTCAGGGGAAGCGGTGCCAGGCGCTGGGCGGTGCCAAGAACCACATGGTCGTCATGCCCGATGCCGATATCGAACAGGTCGCGGACGCGCTGATCGGCGCCGCTTATGGCTCGGCGGGCGAGCGCTGCATGGCAATTTCCGTCGCCGTCCCGGTGGGGCAGGAAACCGCCGACCGGCTGGTCGAGGCGCTGGCGCCGCGGGTTCGCGCCTTGCGCATCGGCAACGGGCGCGACAACTCGATGGAAATGGGCCCGCTCATCACCGCGGCGCATCGTGACCGGGTGATGTCGTACATCACCGCCGGCGTCGATCAGGGGGCGGCGCTGGTCGTCGACGGGCGGCGCTTCGCCGCAGAGGCAGGACCGGGCTTCTTCGTTGGCGGCACGCTGTTCGATCACGTGACGCCCGACATGTCGATCTATCAGGAAGAAATCTTCGGGCCCGTCCTGTCGGTGGTGCGCGCGGCCGATTTCGAGGAGGCCGTCCGGCTCATCGCCGGCCATCCCTTCGCCAATGGCACCTCCATCTACACCCGTGACGGCGATGCGGCGCGGGAGTTCGCGCATCGCATCGAGGTAGGCATGGTCGGCGTCAACATCCCGATCCCGGTGCCGATGGCGTTCCACAGCTTTGGCGGGTGGAAGGCGTCGCTGTTCGGCGACCATCACATGCACGGCATGGAAGGGGTGCGTTTCTACACCCGGCTGAAGACGGTGACGGCGCGCTGGCCGCGCAGCATCCGCGCGGGCGCCGAATTCGTGATGCCCACGCTGGCGTGATCCCTGGCGGGCGCCGCGGCCGGTCGCGGGCGCCCGCCATCTCCGTGTTAGTCCTGAATTGACCCCTCCCGGGCCACCCCGCACCACTGTCGGCGGCTGATCGCTTTCGATCGGGCCAACATCATCTGCGGAGGGTCGCCATGACGGGTGCCGGAAAACGAGCGATGGTGGCGCTTCTGCTGGTCGCCGCCTGCCGGCAGCCATCCGAACAAATGACCTGCCCCGACCCGCAGACCGTTGCGCCGCCAACGATCGGCGCGGCGTTCGTCAACGGGCTGACCGGCCGCCTCGCCGGCCCCGACCGCGAGAATACGATCACCGAGGCACTGGCCGAGATCCGGCGACGCGATCCGACGCTCGACAAGACCACGATCATCAACATCATGGTCGCGGCCGAGTGCCCCAATGTCTTTGCCAAGCCCGACCATGATCCAAAGACGATGCGCGCCCGCATCGCATTGTTCCGCGCGCAGGTAATGCAGCTGCTTTCCGGTCAGTAGCGCGGGCGAGACGGGTACTCACCGAACCAGCCAGCGACTGAGGCGTTGGGCATCTGCAACCCGCACGCGAAACGGCAGGAGAATCCGATGAACCCGCTGCGCCCTCCGGGCAATGAGCCCGATCCCGGCGACATGTCCACCGACCCCGGCGCGCCCGCCCCCGTCGACGCCCCGGGTGAGCCGATGGTGCCCGACGAAGAGGCCGAACAGCTCGGCCCTTTGCCCTGACGGCGATGGTCACGCCCCGGGTCATGTAGATCGTGTGACGGGCTGTGGACCTAGCGACAAGAAGTGCGCGGCGGCCGGTCAGTAATGACGCGCGCCATCCTCCCGCGGGAGCAATATCGACCGACCCCTGCTGCCCCTGAAGCCATGTCTCGGCAGCGCTGAATTATGTCAAAGTCTTGCTCAATCCCTTAGAATTGTTGCGCTGCACGACAGGCATCGCAGAACTATAGTGTCGCGACGATTGAAACGATAGCGGCCCTCCTCAGATGTGCGGCATCTCAGGAAGGCAGGTATATGGCGCAAGCGCGTCCGGGCATCCGGGCATTCGCGGGTTGGATCAGACTGGTGCTCGGGCCCGACGCCGCGTTCGTGCGGCTGGCGGTGGTCTATGGCGTGGCGATATCCCTGCTGTCGCTGGCCACGCCGATTTCGGTTCAGTTGCTGATCAACTCGGTCGCCAACACTGCGCTGCCGACCCCGCTGTTCACGCTCGCCGCGCTGTTGTTCCTGCTCCTGCTTTTCGCCGGGGTGCTGGCGGCGTTTCGCGTCCACCTGCTCGCGCTGTTCGAGCGGCGGCTGTTCGCGCGCATCGTCGCGGAGATCACGCTGCGCGCGGTCCACGCACAAAACCCCTTCTTCGCCGACGCGCGCAGCGGTGACCTCTTCAACCGCTATTTCGACCTGATGACGGTGCAAAAGACGCTGCCCAGCCTGTTGATCGGCGGCTTCACCATCGTGCTGCAGGGCGTGGTGGGTCTGGTCGTCACCAGTTTCTACCACCCCTTCTTCCTCGCCTTCAACGTCGTGCTGGCGGTGGTGCTGTTCCTCATCTGGCAGATCTGGGCCTCTGGCGCGATCCGCAGCGCGGTGGCCAAGAGCCATGCCAAACATGCCGCGGCGCACTGGCTGGAAAGCGTCGGCGGGTCGAACGGCTTCTACAAGTCGAGCCGCCATGTCGATTTCGCGATGGACCGGTCGGAGGCGGTGACCGCCACCTATGTCGCCGCGCACCGGCGGCACTTCCGCTATACCTTCGCGCAGACGCTGGCGCTGCTGTTCGTCTATGCGCTGGCCAGCGCCGCGCTGCTGGCGCTGGGTGGCTGGCTCATCATCCAGGGCCAATTGTCGATCGGCCAGCTGGTCGCGGCGGAGCTGATCCTGTCGGGCGTCTTCTACGGCATCGCGCAGTTCGGCCCGTATCTGGAAACGCTGTACGATCTTGCCGCCGGGCTGGAGGAGCTGTCGCTGTTCTGGGCGGTGCCGCAGGAGGAGGGCAGGGGCGATGGCGAAGGTCCGGCCAGCGGCGCGATCCGCTTTGCCCATGTCGAACATGACGGCCACCGCTTCGACTTCGAGATCGCTGCCGGCGAACAGCTGGCGGTGGTCGCGGCGCCCGGCGTCGAGCGCACGCTGGCGATGCTGCTGAAGCGCCACCAGGCGGCGGAGCGCGGCCTGGTCGTCGTCGGCGGGCGCGAGATCAGCGGCTTCGACACCTATCGCCTGCGCGCCGAGGTGATGGTGCTCGATCGCCCCAGCTTCGTCGAAATGCCGATCCGCGATTACCTGCGGCTCGCCGCGTCGGGCGACACGTCGCGGATGGTCGAGGTACTCGACCTCGTTGGGCTGAGCGAGCGGCTGAGCGTCCTTCGCGATGGGCTCGATACCGTGGTTTCCACCTCCGGCTGGCCGCTTGCCGTGGGGGAGCTGATGGCGCTGAAACTGGCCGCCGCCCTGCTCGCCAGGCCGAAGCTGCTCGTGCTCTCGCCGCTCTACGACCTGTTGCCGCCCGAGCGTGTCGATGCCGCCCTCGCGCGGCTGCGCGGCGATACCACCGTGCTGCAATTCACCCGCCGCCCGCAGGGGCTGGAGCGGGATGGTGCGCTGTGGATGGGCGCGACGGAGCAGCGCCGCTGCCCCGATGTCGATACGCTGATCGCCATCGCGAGCGAGGGAGGCAGCCTTGCCCTTTCGGTCTGACCATATCGTCCACTTCCCGACGCTGGCGAGCATCCGCCCGCCACGCGCGACGCGCGTCTTCGCCTGGCTGATCGCGGTGACGCTGTCGGTCGTGGCCGCGATCCTGTTCCTCGTCCCCTGGGTGCAGACCTCCGCCGGCACCGGGCAGGTCGCCGCGCTCGACCCGGAGGATCGCGTGCAGGATGTCACCGCGCTCGTCCCCGGCCGGGTGGAACGCTGGTTCGTCCGCGACGGCGATCGCGTGCGCCGCGGCGATCCGATCGCGCGGATCGTCGACAATGATCCCAACCTCCTCGCCCGCCTCGCCGCCGAACGCGCGCAGGTGCTGGCGGAAATCGCCGCCGCCGAACAGGCGATGGCCGTGGCGCAGATCGACGTCGGCCGCTCGGGCCAGCTGCTTGCGGAGGGGCTGGCCGCGCGGCGCGATTATGAAGCGTCGCAGATCAAGGTCGCCGATCACCGCGCCAAGCTGGCCGAGGCGCGCGCGAAGCTCAGCCGCGTCGACGTCACGCTCAACCGCCAGTCGGCGCAGACCGTGCGTGCCCCGCGCGACGGGCGGATCCAGTCGATCAATGCCGGCGCCGGCGCGACCCTGGTGGCGGCCGGCGAGCGGCTCGCGACGCTCGCGCCCGAGGCGCCGGTGCGGATCGTCGAGCTGATGGTCGACGGCCGCGACATCGCCGTCATCCGCCCCGGCCGGCCCGTCCGCCTCGCCTTCGAAGGCTGGCCGGCGATCCAGTTCAGCGGCTGGCCCTCAGTCGCGCACGGCATGTTCGACGGGCGCGTACGCTCGATCGACCCTTCCGCACAGGCGACCGGCCTGTTCCGCGTCCTGGTCGAACCGATGCCGGGCAAATTGCCCTGGCCCGACACCGATTACGTCCGTCTGGGCGCCAAGGTGCGCGGCTGGATCCAGATGGAAACGGTCAGCATCGGCTATGAGCTCTGGCGCCAGCTCAACGACTTCCCGCTCGAATTCCGGCGGCCCGGCGATGAGACAAAGGGGGTTGCGCCGGACCCGGTGGTCAAGGTGAAGAAATGATCCGCCTGCTCTGGATCCCCATGTTCTGGATCCTCGCCGCGCTGCTGGTCGCGGCGCCCGCCGCGGCGCGGCCGCTGACGCTGGACGAGGTGCTGCGCTCCTCGGCCACGCACGCGCCCGCGATCCTCGAGGCGATGACGCGGGAGCGGCAGGCCGACGGTCGCCGCCTGTCGGCCGAGGGCGCCTTCGACCTCCTGTTCGAGGGCGAGGCGCAGTCCCGCGCGCTCGGCTATTATGACGGCACCGTCATCGAGGGGCGGGCGACGCGTCCGCTCGCCACCAACGGCGGCGCGCTCTACGGCGGCTACCGCGTGTCGCGCGGCGACTTCCCCGTCTATGAGGACAAGGCGTTCACCAACCGGCTGGGCGAGGTGAAGGTCGGCGCCGTTTTCTCGCTGATGCGTGACCGGCTGATCGACGAGCGCCGCGGCCGGCTCGAGCTCGCCGATGGGGAGATTGCGCTGGCCCGGCTCGATCGCGAAATGGTGGCGATCGGCGTTCAGCGGCGCGCGATCGACGCTTATCAGACCTGGGTCGTCGCCGGCCGGCGGGTCGCGGTCTATCGCGATCTCCTGGAGCTGGCGACGAAGCGGCAGGCCTCGATCGAGCGGCAGATCGCGCTCGGCGCCCGGCCGGAGATTCTGGGCACCGAGAACCGGCAGAATATCGTCCGCCGCCAGACCCTGCTGGTGCGCGCCGAGCAGGATCTCGACGCCGCCGCCAATGCCCTGTCCTTCTACCTGCGCGACGATCTTGGGGAGCGGATCGTGCCCGCCGCCGATCGCCTGCCGACCAGCTTCCCGGACCTGCGCCTGCCGCCGCTTGGCCCCAGCCTCGCCGGCCGGATCGAGCGCCCCGATCTGCAGACCATCCTGGTGCGGCTCGATCAGGTCGAGACGAAGCGGCTGCTGGCCGAAAACGAGCTGCGCCCGCGGCTCGACATACGCGCTGAGGCGGCCAAGGATGTCGGCCCGGTCGGCCTTGGCGGCGTGTCGCGCACGCCGCTGGAGGGGATCGTCGGCCTGCGTTTCTCCATGCCGCTCGAACGACGCACCGCGCGCGGCAAGATCGCCGAGGCCGCGGCCGAGGCCGACGGGCTGCAATTCCGCCGCAAGATGATCGAGGACCAGATCCTGGTCGAGGTGAACGGCCTCGCCATCCAGGCCACCGCCGCCGACCGCCTCGTCGCGCTCGCTGCCGACGAAACCGCGCTCGCCGATCGCATGGCAGAGGCGGAACGCCGGCGCTTCCAGCTCGGCGCAAGCGACTTCCTCGTCGTCAACCTGCGTGAGGAAAGCGCCGCCGACGCCCGCCTGCGTCAACTCGACGCCGAATACCGCCGCTCCGCCGCGCGCGCCGAACTCGTCGCCGCGACTGTCGACCGCAGCCAGTTGGGCCTCTGACCGCCGCCTTCTTCGCTGATCCGCTCCGCTTACCGTGACGGCGAGGCGTCACGGTCGACGCCCGCCACTGGCCACATGCCTGCTTTACATGTCCGGCAGGCTGGTTACGCCACCTGCATAAGCAAAAACAAAGGATGCGGTATGGGAGAGGTGCTGGGATTCGACGAACAGCGGCTGGAGCAGGCGTCCGCCCACTTCCGCACCCGCTATGTGGAACGGGGCGCGCTGCCCAACGTGCAGCTGCTCGTCGCGCGTGAGGGGAAGGTGGTGCATCGCTCCAGCGCCGGCGCGGCGCGGGCAGACGGCACCCCGCTGGCGGACGATGCCATTTTCCGCATCGCCTCGATGACGAAGCCGCTGACGGCAGTGGCCTTCATGGCGCTGGTGGAGGAGGGGCGGGTCGCGCTCGATGATCCGGTCGCCACCGTCATTCCCGAATTCGCGGACCTGCGCGTGTTCGAAAGCGGCGGCGGGGCGGTGCCGTGGGTCACCCGCGCCGCGCCGCCGATGCGCATGATCGATCTGCTGCGGCACACGTCGGGGCTGACCTACGGCTTTCTCAACCGCAGCAATGTCGATGCGGCCTATCGCGCGCAGCGGATCCTGGCGCCGGGCGGTGATCGGGATGCCGATGCGGTGGTCGCGGCGCTGGCCGAGCTGCCGCTCGAATTCGCGCCGGGCAGCGCGTGGAATTATTCGGTGTCGACCGACGTGCTGGGGATCGTCGTCGCCCGGCTCGAGGGCGCGCCGCTGGACGCGGTATTCCGCCGCCGCATCCTCGCGCCGCTGAAGATGGACGACACGTTCTTCCACTGCCCGCCCGACAAGGTTCACCGGCTGACCGACGCCTGGATGATGACACCGGCCGGCGCCAGGGTGATCGACCGCGCGGTCGATGGCCGCGCAACGCGGGAGCCGGTGTTCAAGATGGGCGGCGGCGGGCTGCTGTCGACCATCGCGGACTATCACCGTTTCTGCTCGATGATGCTGGCGGACGGCACGCTCGACGGGGCGCGGGTGATCGGGCGCAAGACGATCGACCTGATGACCCGCAATCACTTGCCCGGCGGCGCCGATATCGCGGCGCTCGCCCGCGCGCCGATCGCCGATGCGGGGTCGGGCGGCACCGGCTTTGGCCTCGGCGTCGCGGTGACGATCGATCCGGCGCGCACCATGATGCCCGGATCTGCCGGGGAATATTTCTGGAGCGGGATCTATTCGACCCAATTCTTCATCGATCCGGTGGAGCGGATTCACGCCATCCTGATGACGCAGCAGATGCCCGTTCCGACTATCCCGGTACGGCGTGATTTCCGCACCATGGTCTATGCCGCATTGATGTGACGGCCGCCGCGGGTTGCGACGGCCGCTGATCGGTTCAGCCGCCCGCCGCGACCCGCGGCGCGGCGCTCGTGCCGCTGCTGACCTGCCACGGCTCCCCGGCCTTCACCAGCCGCAGGACGCCGTCGGCGACCGGTTCCTTCAGCATGATGCGCCGGTCGGTGACATAATCCTGGTGGACCTGCCACGGATGCTCGACGCCCTGGCGCGGCATGTCCTCGCGCGCCCGCACGACATAACCTGACGTGAACGTCTGCATCCACGTCGTCTTCATCGATGCGACGTCCGCCGCCGGCACGGCAATGTCGGCGCCGCGGCGATCCAGCTCCTTCAGCACCCGCACCATGTAGCGCGCCGCAAGGTCGGCCTTCAGCGTCCAGGACGATCCGGTATAGCCGAACACCAGGCTGAAATTGGGGATGTTGGAATACATCGCCCCCTTGTAGATCACCGTATCCTTCAGGTTGGTCGGCTGGCCATCGACCCGCAATTGAACGCCGCCACCGCGCAGCAGCTTCAGCCCCGTGGCGGTGACGATGATATCGGCCTCGATCACTTGCCCGGACGCAAGCTTCACGCCCTCGGGGACGAAGCGCTCGACGCTGTCGGTGACGACCGACGCCTTGCCGCGGTGGATCGCGCGGTAGAAATCGCCATCGGGCGCCAGGCAGATGCGCTGCTCCCACGGCTGATGCCGGGGCGTGAAGTGCGTCATGTCATAGCCGCGCGGAAGCGACGCCTTGGCCAGGCCGATCAGCATCGGGCGCGCCTGCGCCGGGTCCTTCATCATCCGCTGCCGCATCTTGCGCGACGTCAGCACATTCTTCCACCGCACCGCCGCCCCGGCGAGGTTGGCGGGCAGCCATGATTTCAGCCGGTTGGCCTGCTTGTCGCGGCCGGGGCGGGCGACGATGTAGCTGGGGGACCGCTGAACCATCGTCACATGCGCCGCGGTCTGCGCCATCGTCGGGATCAGCGTGACGGCGGTCGCGCCCGACCCGATCACCACCACCTTCTTGCCGGCATAATCGAGGTTCTCCGGCCAGAATTGCGGATGGACCACCTCGCCGGCGAAATCCTCTTGTCCCGCGAACACGGGATTATGGCCCTCGCTATAATCGTAATAGCCCGACCCCATGTAGAGGTAGCGGGCGACGAAGGTCACGCGGGTGCCGTCCTTCTGCTCCGCACACACGCGCCAGCGTGCGCGCTCGCTGCACCAATCGGCGCTGATCACGCGGTGGCCCAGCCGCAGGCGCGGGCGGATGCCGAACCGGTCGATCGCCGCGCCGATATAATCCTTGATCTTGCCCCCCGCCGCGATGGCGTCCTTGTCGCGCCACGGGAAGAAGGAGAAGCCCAGCGTGTGCATGTCGCTGTCCGACCGGATGCCGGGATAGCGGAACAGGTCCCACGTGCCCCCGATGTCGTCGCGCCCCTCCAGCACGACGAAGCTTTTGCGCGGCAGCTTCATCGCCAGCCATGCCGCACCGCTGATCCCTGACAGCCCAGCGCCGACCACCACGACGTCGATCCCGATCTCGTCCATTCCCATCCTCCCCTGACCATTTGCGGACGCCGCGCCGCGACATACCGCTGCCTTTATTCCAGCTCAGTTACTGGCCGCGCGCGCGGCCCCGGCGGCAGGCGCCAGCGCAGGGCTGGCGGCGGTACGCGGCGTGGTCGGGTGGCTGGCCGACAGGCCGCCGTCGATCGCGATCGCCTGCCCGTTGACGAAGGCGGCGGCGGCCGAGGTGAGGAACAGCGCCAGTCCCGCGACCTCCTCCGGCTGTCCCGGCCGGCGCAGCGGGTTGGTCGCGCCGACCATCTTGCCCAGCCCGGCCGCGCGCGCCTGATCGATATACTTTTGCGTCATGTTGGTTTCGATCAGGCCGGGGCAGATCGCGTTGACGCGAACGTTGCTGCCGGCCAGCTCCAGTGCCGACACCTTGACCAGGTTGATCAGCCCCGCCTTCGATGCGGAATAGGCCGCCGGCCCCGCCCCGGCGCGCAACCCCGCGACGGACGCCGTGCAGGTGATTGCGCCCGCGCCATGGCGCGCCATCACCGGCGCTGCATGTTTGATCGCCAGCGCCGGCCCGACCAGATTGACGCGCAGCACCGCCATCCACAGCGCCGGATCGGCCTCGCTCACCCTTGCCGGTCTGCCCGTGATGCCGGCATTGGCGAAGAAGCCGCGCAGCGTGCCGTGCTGCTCGGCCTCGGCGACCAGCGCGATGACATGCGCCTCATCCCCCGCATCCCCGCGCAGTGCGACGCACATCCCCCCGGGTGTCTCGTCGGCGAGCGCCTCGACCCCCTCGGCGATGTCGCTGGCGATCACCTTGGCCCCCGCCGCGGCAAAGGCGTGCACGCTTGCCCGGCCGATCCCCGACGCAGCGCCGGTAACGATCACGACCGACCCGTTCCACTCTTTCCCCATCACCCTCTCCCAACCATACCGCTTTCTTTATTCGTGCTGTTTGGCATAGCCGGGCGCGGAGCATAATCGGTTGCGATGACGGGTGCCTGGGTTCATGCTAACCAAGACGGCAATGACCGCGATCGAGACCACCGACAGCAAGACCGCCAAGTTCATCGCGCGGCGCAATCGCCTGATCGACGCGGCGGCGACCCTGATCAATCAGCACGGGCTGAAGGGCATGACCTTCGCCAATGTCGCCGAGCTGGTGGACATGAACCAGAACAGCCTGGCCTATTATTTCAAGCGCAAGGAGATGCTGGCGCACGCCGCCTATATGGAAACCCTGGGCCGGATCGCGGACAAGGTCGCCGAGGCCGCGACCCGCCCCGATCCGCGCGCGCGCCTCAACCATTATCTCCACCTCGTCTTCGCCGCTCAGCGCGGCATGCGCACCGGCGAGGAACGGCCGATGACGGTGCTGACGGGCATGAGCTCGCTGCCCGAGCCCTATCGCGCCGAGGCGACGGAACTCTACCAGTCGGTGCTGCGCGGCATGCGCGACTGGTTCGGCCCGGCGACCCAGCCGGAGGATCTGGCGGTCAACACCGCACGCGCGCATGTCGTGCTGGAGGGGGTGCTGTGGCTCCCGGTCTGGCTGCGCTTCTACGCGATCGAGGATTTCGATCGGGTCGAGCGCCGCATGTTCGAGGTGTGGGAGCGCGGCGTCGCGCCGGCGGGAAGCGCGCTGGTCCATATGTCCTTCGCCCGCGCCACGCCGCCCGAGCCGCGGCAGGAGGTCGACATCGACGCGTTCCTGCGCGCCGCCACCCGCCTGATCAACCGCGACGGCTATCGCGGCGCCTCGGTCGATCGCATCGCGGCCGAGCTGCGCGTGACCAAGGGCAGCTTCTACCACCATCTGGAGGGCAAGGACGATCTGGTCCTCGCCTGCTTCCAGCGTAGCTATGAGACGATCGCGCGGGCGCTGAGTGACGCGGGCGCCGCGGGCGGCACCATGTGGGACCGTCTGTCGCGCGCGCTGACCGCGCTGATCGAGGTGCAGTTTTCCGGCGATGCCCCGCTGATGCGCACCACCGCGCTCGCCACCTTGCCCGCCACCCACCGGGGTGAGGTGATCAGCCAGTCCAACATCTTCGCGCTGCGTTTCGCCGGGGTCATCATCGATGGGATCAGCGAAGGGTCGATCCGGCCCGTCGACCCGCTGATCGCCAGCCAGATGGCGATGGCGATGCTCAACCGCGCGGTCGACCTGCAGGAATGGGCCACGCGCGTCGGGCCGGCGCGCGCGACCGCGATCTACGCCGAAATCTTCGCGCACGGGATGCTGCCCGGCGCCCAGTCTCCGGCGGGCGCGGACGCGGCATAACCGCGCCCGCACCCTCCGGTCAGAACGTCACCGATCAGAACTTCTTCGTCACGCCCACCTTCCACTGGCGGCCCAGCGCATTGCCCGTGAACGGATCGTAATTGAGGTCGAGCCGCGCGAAGCTCGGGTCGCGGTCGGTGATGTTCAGCATCGAGAAGCTGACGGTGGTGCCGTCGATCGGCTCGACCCGCAGGGTGAAGTCCACCGTCGCCCAGTCCGAGATCCGCTGGCCGCGCGCGATCACCGGCGCACCGGGCAGCTCGCGCCGCGGGGCAAAGGGCAGGGCGCGCTGGTCGACATAGCCGTCGATATAATTGAAGGTGAAGCGCGCATCGACGCGATCGACCCCGAACTGGGCATAGGCCTGCCCACGCCAGCGCGGGATCGGATAGGCGCTGGTCTGGTAATTGAGCTTGCCCACCGCATCGAACGCCGGCTGCACCAGCACGTTCTCGACCACCAGGTCGCTGGTCTTGTAGTCGATGACGTAGGTCGCCGTGACACCCAGGCCCAGCCTGCCGCCCAGCACGTCCTCCTGGTCATAATTGGCCAGGAAATCGAGGCCTGAGTTCGTCACCTTGGCGCCGTTCAGATAATAGGTATCGAGCCGTGCGACATTGTTGATCCCGCACGCCCCGTCGAACGTGAAGCGCGCCTGCAGCGCGGCAAAGGCGGGATTGTTGCAATTGGCCGATCCGCTCGCCCCGAACAGCGCATTGGTCATGCCCGATACCGGGTCGGCGCCGATCAGGTCGGTCAGCTCGTACCGGAAATAGTCGACGCTGACGCTGAGGCCGCCCGTCTTGATGATCGCGCCGGCGGAATAGTTGGTCGCTTTCTCCGGGCGCAGATTGGCATTGTTATAGACGCGCACCGCGCGCGACGAGCTGCCGATGACCTGCAACGAGGTGACGAAGCCATCCTGCAGCAGCGTGTCGGGCGGGCCGCGGAACGTGGTGCCGACCGAGCCGCGCAGCGCTAGCCAGTCGGTCGTCTGCCAGCGCAGCGTCGCCTTGGGGTTGAAGGTCGATCCCACCCCGCCGCCATAATCCTCGTAGCGCGCGGCCAGCTGCAGATCGAGCGTGTCGAGGATCGGCGCGCGTACCTCGGCGAACAGCGCATAGACATCGCCCCTCACCGACAGCGGCCGGCTGGAGCCGAGATAGGCGAGCGGCCCGGGCTGCGGCGAGCAGGTCAGGTTGCCCGTGACCGGCGTGTCGAGGCACGGCGTGATGTCGAGGTTGTTGAACGCACCATAATTGGAATCGTAGGATTCACGGCGATATTGCCCGCCCACGGCGAAGGACAGGTCGCCGCCCGGCAGCGTGATCGGGGTGCGGCCGCTCACCGAGGCCTCCGCCACGAACAATTGCGTGACGAAGCTGCTGCGCGACTGTTCGTACAGCCAGCGCGACAGTTCCGGCGAATTGGCGACCGCGGTATTATAGCCGGGGTTGGCGACGCCGGTCACCGCATTGCGCTCGATCGCATTGCTGAACGGGTTCAGGAACTGGCATCCGCCCGTGCCCGCGGTGCCGGTGATGCGGTTGCAGTCCGGCCCGCCGAACCCGCGCAGGCCCAGCTGCACGCGGTCGACGATCGTATCCATGTTCATCGTCTGGCGGGTGTAGCGATGGTACATGCCCGACACGTCGAAATTGAGCGCATCGTTGAGCGCGCCGGTCAGCGCGCCGGTGAAGCGGATCGATTCCGATTCACGCCAGCCCGAACTGTCGACGCCATTGGCCCCGCCCAGCAGGAACGGCCGGAACAACAGCGCCGGGAAGGTAGCGCCCGCCACCGGAATGCCGGCGACGCTGGTCGGCAGCGCGCCGGGGTTCGCCGCGGCATAAGCGGCATAGCCGGGGTTGCTCGCGGGGACGAAGAAGCCGGCCTGCGCCGTCGCGCCGAAGCTGCCCGGCAGCGTATAGGCCGATGGCCGCTGCAGGATGGCGTAGGAGGGGGAGCTGCGCTGGTGCGGCACTTCCGACCAGCCATAAAGCGCGGTGACCTCCAGCTCGATGTCCGGCGTCACGTCGACGCCCACTTCCAGATACGCCTGCAGCCGGTTCTCGGTGTCGGTCAGCGCATTGAAACCGAGATACTGGTTGGCGCAGCGCTGGTTGGGGACGCCGTTGTTGGACAGCGCCACCCCGCCCAGCGGGACGCAGCCCGCGTCGAGGCGCAGGCCAGCGGCCGGCGCGCCATTGCCGAACACGGGCAGGAACACGCCGGGATTGCCGCTCTGGGTGAAGCCGTTCTCGGGATTGTTGGTATAGGATCCGATCGCGAAATCGCGGTCGGTGACCATCAATTCGCTGCGATGCTGGAACCCGAAGGAGCCAAGGACGCGCAGGCCGTCCTGATTGTGTCCGAACGCCGCGCTTGCCGTCCAGTCGCCGTTCGATCCCTTGATGCCCTTGTAGTCGCCGCTGACCACCAGTCCCTTCAGCGACCGGTTGGTGATGAAATTGACCACGCCGGCGATCGCGTCCGACCCGTAGGTGGCGGCCGCACCGTCCTTCAGGATGTCGATCCGCCCGATCGCCGCCAGCGGCAGCAGGTTCACGTCGACGGTCGGCACGCCATTGCCCGCGCGCACCAGCCGCCGGCTGTTCAGCAGGACGAGCGTGCGGGACGGGCCAAGACCGCGCAGATTGATGCTGGCGATGCCCTCGGCGCCCTGGCTGCGGTTGTCGAACTGGTTGGAATCGCCCAGCGTGCCATTGGCGACCGGCAACGCCTTCAGCAGCTCGACGACGCTGGGGCTGCCCTGCCGCTGAAGCTCGCCGGCGGTGATGACGTCGACGGGCAGCGCCGAATCCTCCCGCTGCCCGCGGATCAGTGATCCCGTGACGATGATGTCGGCGGCGGCCTGGTCGTCCAGCGGCGGCTGCACCGCGGTGGACTGCGGCGGGGTGATCGACGGCGCCGGGGCGGGCACCGTGCCGGCCGGCGGGACATTGGTATCGACCGTTTGCGCGATGGACGCGGCGGGCGCGGCAATGGTCAACAGGGCGCCGCTCGTGAGCAGCCAGGAACGCAACGGCATTATATATCTTCTCCTTGGGACCCCGATCTTGCGCGGGTGTTGGTTGAGCGGCGTCGGGCCGCTGGCCTTTCGTGGGGCAGGCCTGTTCTGGTCAGCTGCTGGGCAGCACCGTCGGTGGCAGGCGCGTGGGCTCGCCGGCGCGGGCGGACAGATCCTCCACCACCGCGCTCTAGCGTACGCGGCGGACATTCTCCTCGTGCCGGGCGCGATCGATCCGGTAGAAGGAGAGGAAGACGATGGCGATCGCCCACAGGATCGCGATCGTCGGCATGTACAGCCAGACCAGCCGGTCGATCACCTCCGGCGCGATCTGTCCGGGGATCGCCTTTTCGGGAAATCCCGACAGGCTCAGCAGCAACCCGGCGCCAAGCACGCCGAACCCGCTGGTGCACGTCTTCATGAAGGCGTTGGCGGCAAAGAAGGTACCGGCGGCATGGCGACCCGTGCGGACCATGCTGTCCTCCACCACGTCGGCGATCATCGCGCTCGTCATGATCTGTGAGGTCGCCGAAAAGGTGCCGAAGATCGTCGCAAAGGCGAACAGGGTCGCCACCAGCGGCCCCTCCGGCTCGATCGGCAGGAACAGGCCCAGTTGGCGAAGGAACAATGGCATCAGGCCGAGCGACACGCCCAGCGCCGCGGCGACCACGGCGACGGCGCGCTTGCCGAAGCGGCGCGCGGCGCGCGGTGCCAGGAACAGCGCGATCAGCGCGGCGATGACGCCGTCGAACGCCAGCAGGCCCATGCTCCTCGGGCTCAGCTGCCAGACATAGGTGCCCAGATACACCGCCATCGAGGCGTACAGGCCGGCGGCAGAGAATTTCAGCACCCCGAAGGCGAGCAGTGCCTGGAACCCGCGGTGGTTCAGCGTGCCCAGCATCTCGCGGAAATGCTGCCCGAACGATTGCCGCTCGCGGGCAGGGGGCTGCGGCACCATCCTGCCGCGCGCCTGTGTCCCCACTGCGCAGATCAGGATCGCGGCGAACGTCACCACCGCGCCGATGATGCCCAGCTGGTGGTAACCTTCCGGGTTGAGCTGGCCGACCGGATATTGCGGGGTGGGGCGCAGCAGCACGAAGAACAGCAAGGTCGCGATGCCGAGCCCGCCGACATATCCAAAGAAATAGCGCCACGTCATCAGCGACGTGCGCTCGTCATAATCCTCGCTCAGCTCCGGGGTCAGCGCGGCGGAGGGAAGCTCGTAGAGGTTGATCGCGATCCGGCCGAGCGTCGCGACGGCCAGGATGTACCAGAACAGCGCGTCGTTGCTCCAACCCTGCGGCGGATTGAACATCAGCCAGAAGCACAATGCCGTCGGCAGCGCCGCGGCATACATGAAGGGGTGCCGGCGTCCCCACCGCGACCGCAGATTGTCGCTGACATGGCCAAGAATCGGATTGCTGATCGCATCAATGACCAGCGACGCCATCAGCGCGGCCGACACGATCCCCGCCGGAACACCCATCACCTGGTTGTAGAAGATCAGGAGATACGACCCGAACGCAACGGTTTGCGCCCCCTCGGCCAGCGATCCCATGCCGAACAGCAATTTGGTGCGTGCACCCAACGGCGCCGCAGGCGGCACACCGAAGGCCGCGTTTTCCCTCTCCAACACAAACCTCTACTCTACGGTGGGTTTGGTTGCAGCGTACCGCTTTCTTTAGTTACGGCAACCTAAAATCGCCGGCGCGCACCGTCGATCCACCTCCAGGGTGCACCTGCCATGAAGCAAAGGTATAGGCGGCGCCTCCGAGGCCCGGGCCACGTGCAGGCATGGCTCCATGTTCTGAGCACCACCGACCACTCACGCGCAGCCTTTTCTTCGGGAGAGGCGAACGACGACCCTCCCAAGTGCCTCAACCAGACGCTCCCCTCCCGTCCTGCTGGCCAAGCTTCACCCCAACGAGGCCAGATTCGCCCGGTTCTGTTCCGCAGGCAGGCCGCGAGGCACGCTGATTCGGCCGGAGCGCACCGGCGGCACAGCGGCGGCGGGGTCCTGAAACCCGCGGAAAAGC